>SDZP01000242.1 GCA_004144935.1 Caulobacteraceae bacterium
GCCCCGATCACGCCTGTGGTCCTGCCCAGCCGCGTCCAGTCGATCGCCGCGGTCGAGGCGGCGCATGTGGCCGAACTGTTCGACACGCCCGAGGCCCCGCCGCCGCCGGGCGGCCCTGCCCGCCCGCAGCCCGACCCGGCGCAGCAGGCGGTCGCCGCCGCCCGGGCCGAGGCCGCCGGCCGTCAGGCCGGGCTGGCGCCGCTGTTCGCCGATCTGGGCCAGGCCCTGGCCTCGCCGAAAACACCGCCGCAGCTGCGGGCCGCCATCGCCCAGGCGCTGTCGCTGCAACTGCCCACGGCGGCGCCGCTGACCGGCGAGACCGTCCGCCAGGCCGTGGCAAGCTCCGGCCTGTTTCTGGAGGCGCATCTGGCGGCGCAAACGCCCGCCGCCGGACCGCCGCCGCCGGACCTGAAGGCCGCCCTGCTGACCCTGCGCCGCCTGCTGGCCGAAGCGCAGCCGGGCGCGCCGCTGCATACCCGGGCGGCCAGCAACCCGCCACCGACCCGGGACGCGGCCCTCGGCGGCCAGCCGCCGGCGACCGCCACCCTGCCGCCGGGCGCCGACCTCGCCGCCATCGCCCAGCGGCTGGGCGGCGACACCGAGCAGGCCATCGCCCGCCAGGTGCTGCACCAGCTGGCCTCCCTGCCGGAGGCCGGGGGCAGCGCCTGGATGTTCGAGCTGCCGGTCGCCACCCCGCAGGGCGCGGCCGTCGCCCAGTTCGAGATCGACCAGGACGCCCACACCGCCGTCGACGGCGAGGTGACCAGGACCTGGCGGGTGCGGTTCTCGATCGACATCGAGCCGCTGGGGCCGGTGCATGTCCAGCTGGGCGCCGGCGGCGAGCGGGCGGCGGTGATCATCTGGGCGGAACGCGAAGACAGCCTCGAGCGCCTGCGCGGGCGGGGCGGCGAACTGGCCGGGGCCCTGCCGGCCGACGTCGTCTTCCATCCCGGCGCGCCGAGGCGCGCCTCCCCGCCCGCCGGCGGGCTGCTGGACCGCACGCTGTGAGGGTCGCGCCCCGCAGCCCCCTGGCCGTGGCCCTGACCTATGAGGCGCCGAGCGCGCCGCGCGTGGTCGCCGTGGGGCGCGGCGAGATCGGCCAGAAGATCATCGACACCGCGCTGGAGCACGGCGTGCCGCTGGAGACCAACGCGCCGCTGGCGGAGGCCCTGTCGACCATCGAGCTGGAGAGCGAAATCCCCGAGGCGCTCTACGAGGCGATCGCGGTGATCATCGGCTTCATCATCAACACCGCCAATGACGCGCCGCCGAAAAGAGCCGTGACGCTGAAGGGCTAGCCGGGACCATCCCGGATGGCCTCTCATCCCGGTCCAAAAATGAACAACGGCGGGCGAGAGCCGTTGACCGCGGCCTCAGTTTTGCTCTTCTTCGCCCATGACCGCCGAGCCCTTCCACGACGCCGACCACTACCCCAGCTCGGCCGCCCGCCAGGCGGACAAGTGGGTGCATATCGTCGGGCTGATCCTGGCCATCGCCGGCGGCGGGGCGCTGCTTGGGCTGTCGATCGGCTTCGGCACGGTCGGCCAGGTGTTCGCGGTGGGCGTCTATGCCCTGTGCCTGGCGCTGATGCTCAGCTTCTCGATCGCCTACAACATGGCCCGGCCGGAACACCGGCCCTTCCTGCGGCGGCTGGACCATGCCGGCATCTTCCTGATGATCGCCGGCAGCTACACCCCCTTCACCACCCAGAGCCTGACCGGAGCCTGGTCCCTGGGCATGACCCTGGCGGTGTGGCTGCTGGCGGCGGGCGGCGTGATCGGCAAGCTGTTCCTGCCGGGGCTGGGCAAGGGGTTCTGGGTGGCGCTGTACCTGGCGCTGGGCTGGATCGTGATCGTCGCCATCGGGCCGATGGTGTCAGCGGTGTCGCTGTCCGGCATGATCCTGCTGGCGATCGGCGGGCTCGTCTATTCGGCCGGGGTGATCTTCTACGTGCGCAAGAGCCTGCACTTTCGCCGGGCCATCTGGCACAGCTTCGTGCTGGCCGGCGCCGGCGTGCAATATGCGGCCATCATGACCGGCGTGGTCTTGTTCAACCGGGCCTGAAGCGCTAGACAGCCGCCGCGCCACCCGCCTCGTGGATGGGCGGCGCCTATCGCGATCCCCTTCAGCCCGCCGAGCACCCGTCGAAGGGCCGGCTGAAGTCTCCTGGCGGGCGGAGGATCGTATCCCATGGCCAACGTCACCGTGGTCGGCGCCCAGTGGGGCGACGAGGGCAAGGGCAAGATCGTCGACTGGCTGTGCGACCGCGCCGAAGTCGTGGTCCGCTTCCAGGGCGGCCACAACGCCGGCCACACCCTGGTCATCGACGGCAAGGTCTACAAGCTGGCCCTGCTGCCGAGCGGCGTGGTGCAGGGCAAGCTGTCGGTGATCGGCAACGGGGTGGTGGTCGACCCCTGGCACCTGCTGGGCGAGATCGACGGCATCGCCGGGCAGGGCGTGAAGATCACGCCCGAGGTGCTGGTGCTGGCCGACAACGCATGCCTCATCCTGCCGCTGCACCGCGACCTCGACCAGGCGCGGGAGTCGGCCTCGACCCAGAAGATCGGCACCACCGGGCGCGGCATCGGGCCGGCCTATGAGGACAAGGTCGGCCGCCGGGCGATCCGGGTGGCGGACCTGGCCGATCCGGAATCCCTGAAGCCGAAGATCGAGCGGCTGCTCAGCCACCACGGGCCTTTGCGCCGGGGGCTCGGGCTGCCGGAAGCCGACCCGGTGGCGATGTTCGACGAGCTGCTGGCCCTGGCCCCCCGGCTGCTGCCCTACGCAAGGCCGACCTGGAAACTGCTCGACGAGATGCGCCGAGCGGGAAAACGCATCCTGTTCGAGGGGGCGCAGGGGGCGCTGCTCGACGTCGACCACGGCACCTATCCGTTCGTCACCTCCTCCAACACCGTGGCCGGCCAGGCGGCGGCGGGGTCCGGCATGGGGCCGCAGGGACCGGGCTACGTGCTGGGCATCGTCAAGGCCTACACCACCCGCGTCGGCGAGGGGCCGTTCGCCTGCGAACTGAACGACGCGGTCGGCCAGCACCTGGCCGTGGTCGGGCGCGAGGTCGGCACCAACACCGGCCGGGGGCGCCGCTGCGGCTGGTTCGACAGCGTTCTGGTACGCCAGAGCGTGGCCATCAACGGCATCAACGGCATCGCCCTGACCAAGCTGGACGTGCTGGACGGGCTGGAGACCCTGAAGGTCTGCGTCGGCTACCGGCTGCATGGCCAGGAGATCGACTACCTGCCCGCCGGCCTGCGCGACCAGGCGGCGGTGGAGCCGGTCTACGAGGAGCTGCCGGGCTGGTCGGAGAGCACGGCCGGGGCGCGCAGCTTCAAGGACCTTCCGGCCAATGCGGTCAAGTACGTCGGCCGCATCCAGGAACTGATCGGGGCGCCGGTCGCGCTGCTGTCGACGAGCCCCGAGCGGGACGACACCATCCTGCTACGCGATCCGTTCCAGGATTAGCGCGCCAGCATCCTGCCGATGCCGCCGCCGATCAGGCCGGTGACAAACGACATGCCCGTGCCGACCGCCAGGACGAAGGCCGGGGTGTCGCCCAGGAGGACGCTGGCGGCGATACCGATCACGGCGCAGACGGCGCCGGCGACGCCCCCGCCCACCAGGCTTGGGCCCAGCCTGTCCCTGGCCGCAAAGGCGTAAAGCAGCCCGGCGACGAGCGAGAGGGCCATGCCGCCCCACATGAAGACATTGTCCTTGATGAACGGCACGAAGTGGCCCGCGATGATCATCGCCAATTGAAGCGCCGTCCCGATCAGGATGGCGCGGACAAGCGCACTGCGGTTCATGTCACTCCCCCGTCTTCATGGTGTCGACGGCGTTGGCCGTCCTGTCCTTCTGCTCCGGGGCCGCCCATTTTGCCGGCCCCGTCTCGAAGCGTTTGGCAAGCTCGGCCAGGGTGTAGGCGTCGCCCCATTCGAAATGTTTGTAGACACTGTCGAAGCCCGCGCCCTGGCCGTACCCGACATTGGAAAGCGTCACCCGGGTTCGCCCCTCGCCAACCGGATCGAGCTGCAGGATGGTTGCGGTCTGGCCAAAGGCGTCGGTCGAGAAGAAACCCTTGGGCGCCTGGATGTTGCGGATGGCCAGCAGGCGGCCCGGCACATAGGCCTCGATGCGGTTGACGATGTTGCTCTCGTGACCCTTCACGGCGCCGGCGGCGTAGTTGGACTCGATGGTCCCGCCGATCCTGAAATCGACCCAGACGCTGGGCGCCGCCCAGGTCTTCCAGCCGGCCTCGGTGCTGATCGCCTCCCAGACCTTGGCTGGGCTGGCGGGGACGAGAATGGACAGCTGCAGCACCCGGCGGCCGCCCGGCTCGACGAAACTGCTGTTCTCGACGCCCTTGAAGTCGCTCCATCTGGGAGGGGCCTTGTCGGCGGCCGAGGCGGCTCCGGCCAGGACAAGCACGGCGGCAAGGCCGGCGAGCAGGGTCTTCATGTTCCGGTCTCCTGTTGGGCGTCGGCGACGGCGGCCACGACCAGCCGGTCGAAATAGTCGCGCAGGGACGCGATGGAGGCGTCGAAGGCCTCCAGGGTGCGGTGGGTGCGCGACTGCATCACCCCGCCCTCCATGGTGGTCAGGACGAAGATGGCCAGGCGTTTGGTGTCGGTCCCTGGCGGCAGCCGATCCCTGGCCTGGTCCAGGCAGCCCTTCACATGCCGGGCCCAGCCATCGAAGTTGACCGACAGCATCTCGCGGACCGGCGGGTCGGGCTCGTGCAGTTCCAGAGCGATGGAGCCGATCGGGCAGCCGTAGAGGCAGTCGGTGTCGGCCAGCATGCGGCGGTATGCGGCGAGCAGGGCGAAGACGCGGTCGATGGGGTCCTCGACGCCCTCCCAGGCCGGGGCCAGCAGCATCGGATAGATGCCGTCGCGATACATCTCGAGGACGGCGAGCAGCACGTCCTGCTTGGTTGGGAAGAAGTGATAGAGGCTGCCGCTGTTGGCGCCGGCCTCCTTCAGGATGTCGGCGATCGAGGTGGTGTTGAAGCCCTTTTCGGAGAAGAGCTTCAACGCCGCGAAGAGAATCCGCTCCCGGGTTGGTTCGCCGCCGCCGACCATGATCGCTCCCTTGTTTGAACGCTCAATCAAGAGATCAACACGGAGAACGGCGTTTGGCAGGAAAAAGCCTCCGCCCCGGGTGGGGACGGAGGCCTTGTCGTCCTGGGCCTGGAAGACCGGCTAGTTCTTCTTGGGCTTCTTGCCGTCGGCCTGGGCGAGCAGCGACGCCTTGGACTGGCTGGAGACCACCGCGCCGTTGGTGTCGGTCAGCACGCTTTGCGCCACCGTCACCTGCTTGCCGTCGATGGTCAGGGTGACCTTGCCGTCGGGCGAGCCGTCGCTGACCGAGGCGATCGTGCCGACGACGTTGCCCTGGGCGTCCTTCACCGGCGCGCCATTGACCATGGCCGTGGTCTTGGCGGCGGGGGCCGGGGTCGCCCCGGCGAC
>SDZP01000718.1 GCA_004144935.1 Caulobacteraceae bacterium
CTCCCATGGCCACTAGCAGCCTCTAGTCGCCAGCCTATGCGTTCAGGCCAGCGCCAGCGCCGCCCGCGCCGGTCCCGCATCCTGCGCCGGCTCGAACCGGATCAGGCCACGACGGACATTGGCGGCTGTGTCGAGCACCGCCGGGAGCGAGCGCGCGGACCGATCGAGCACGGCGAGCATGGCCGGGACAAGCCGGGGATCGTTCCAGACCTCCTGCGCCCGGCGACCGAACGGCGCCAGGAAAGGCTCGACACCGCTCCAGGCCAGAACGATCTCGCGCGGGCGCGCCGCCGCAGCCTCCAGCCCCGACAGAATGCGCTCGATGATCGGGGCCCAGACGCCGTCATCGTAACGCCCCACCGGCAGGAGGACGACCAGCCGCGCGGCAGCCAGCAGGGCCGCCTGGGCCTGCGAGGCCACCTGGCCCGGATCGCGGAACAGGCGCGGCAGCAGGCGCGGCGCCAGGAAGCTCGCATCGACCTCGCGCGCGTCCACGCCGGACGCTTCGGAGAGCGCCAGGCGACGCTGCGTGACGTCCTCGCCGGCACACGCCTGAGCGAACGCAGCCGGCAGAGCGGCCGGCAAGGCGGCGAAGCAAACCGATTCTGCCGTCATCACATCCCGCTCCGTCTCGGCCCCGGACCGACCTTCGCCGACAGCTCGGGGCGGCAGGTTTCCGCAAGTGCAGCCAGCTGGCCGCAAGATCAGGCCCGCACCGACAAGGTCGAGCCGAGCGCATGTCTTGCAAGACGGCGGGCCATCGCGCAAGGTCCGCTCACGTTGCCCCGCCCAATTCGTCTTCCCCGGAGCCTGTTTCCGTGACTCTTTCCATGGCGCCGGTCGCCATCATCTGGGACGGCTCGCGTCATGTCGCCGCGGTCTGGCGGGACAGCGCACCGGCCCGTTTCCTTGCAGCCGAGGAGACGAGCGGCCGCATCAGCCTGATCGCCGCCGCCGACGCCGGGACGGCGCCGCTGTTCGCGGCCCTGCCTCCCGGCAGCCATGCGCTCCATGCCGTGACTGTCGAGCCCGATGGCAGGTTGACCACGATTCCCGTGCAGCTCGACGACAAGCTGTCGTTGGCCGAGGCCGATCGAAACGCCGCCGGCCTGGCACTGGTGCAGG
>SDZP01000719.1 GCA_004144935.1 Caulobacteraceae bacterium
CCTTGGCCATGCTGGTCGCCGTCGGCTGGGCGATCTGGTACGGCCGCCAGGCGGAGCGTCAGGGCCGGGCAGGCTCGACCGTCGCCCGGGCCATAGAGGCCGCCTTCAGCGGAACCGGCTGCGCCAATGCGGCGATCATCATCGTCTTCGGCGTCGGCTCGGCCCGAGACCACGACTTTGCGGTCTGGCTCTATTATCCGGCCGTGGTCTTCGCCTTCCAGTTCGTCGCCTGGTTCATGGCCTGGCGGATGCGGCGCAAGGCATGGCTCGGCCTGATGGCTCTCGCCACCTGGTCCACCGCCTTGGCCCTGGGCCTGTTGGTCCGTCAGCCGGTCGCCTATCTGTGGGTGTGCACGGCGGCGCTGTTCCTGGTGTTCGCCCTGCCCGGGGCGCTGATCCTGCGCCAGGCGCGCGCCGCGAGGGTCGCAGCGAAGGCATGAGCCTGGACATCGACAGGATCGACGACGTCATCCATGGCCGGGTCCGGCTGGGGATCATGGTCTATCTGGCCGACACCGGCGCCGCCGACTTCACCGAGCTGAAGACCGCGCTGGAGGCCACGCAGGGCAATCTGTCGGTCCACATCAAGAAGCTGGAGGAGGCCGGCTATGTCGCCATCGCCAAGAGCTTCGTGAACAACAAGCCCCTGACCCGGATCACCCTGACGTCGGAGGGACGCGCTGCCTTCTCGACCTACCTCGACGCCCTCGGCGCCCTGATCGGAAAGGCCCGCTGATGGCGCCCATGACCGTCGATCCGGCCCGCGTCCGGTCGTTCGAGACCTTCCAGGCCCTGCACGACTGGCTGGCGGTGCATCACGACCGCGAGCCGGAACTGTGGGTCCGCATCCACAAAAAGGCGTCCGGCCTGCCCTCCGTCGACTGGGGCCAGGCCGTCGACGCGGCCCTGTGCTGGGGCTGGATCGACGGCGTCCGCAAGAGCCTGGACGAGACCAGCTTCCTGCAGCGCCTGACGCCGCGCGGGCCGAAAAGCCGCTGGAGCCAGGTGAACATCGACAAGATGGCGGCACTGACCCAGGCCGGTCTAATGACCCCGCATGGCCAGGCCCGGCTGGACGCCGCAAAGGCCGACGGCCGGACCCACGCCGCCTACCGCATCAAGGG
>SDZP01000243.1 GCA_004144935.1 Caulobacteraceae bacterium
ATCAGGAATACCCCCTGGACGACGCGCTCGACGACCTCGCCGACGAGGCCGAACAGGCGATCCGCAAGATCCCCGGCGAGGACCGCGCCTTCGACGAGATCGTCGAGCAGGCCATCTGCCGGGTGGTCAAGAAGGCCGCCTACCGCATCTGGGAACGCCGGCCGATGGTCGAGGCCGTGGTGCTGCGCATCTGATGACCGATGCGCCGGGCCCCTGGTCGGACCAGCCGCCGCCCGTGCAGGAGCGGCCCCTGTCCCAGTTCGAGCTGTGGAAGCTGGCCTGGCCCAATGTCGGGGTGACCATCGCCATCCTGCTGGTCGCCGTCTGGCAGATCGGCCGGCTGCTGTCGGGCGACGGCAATATCGGCATCGACTGGGGCGGCCTGTCCGCCGCTGCTTTGGCGCAGGGCCGCTGGTGGACCCCGTTCACCAGCATGTTCATGCATGCCGGCATCGCCCACCTGATCTTCAACCTGATCGCCCTGGCCCAGCTTGGCCCGATCATCGCCCTGCGCTTTGGCCGCGATGGCCGGGCGCTGGCCACCTATGTCGGTTTCTACCTGCTCTGCGGCCTGCTGGGCGACGCGGTCTACCTGGCCATCCACCCGACCAGCGCGGTGCCGATGATCGGCGCCTCCGGGGCCATCTTCGGCCTGTGGGGCGCCAGCGCCCGGCTTGGCCCCGGCGGCAGCCTGGTTCCTATCCTCTCGCGCCAGGTGTGGAAGCAGACGCAATCGGCCATCGTCAGCAACCTGGTGATCATGGCCATCGTCCTGCTGCCCGCCCTGATGTCGGGCCAGATGTCGATGGGCGGCATCGCCTGGGAGGCGCACCTGGGCGGCTACCTTGCCGGCCTGCTGCTGATCGGCCTGCCGGTCTTCCGGGCCCGGCCGATCTGGCGCTGACCCTTCGTCACTGTGGAGGCGGCGCGCCAACCGGTGTAGGACAGCGGCGCATCATCAAGCGGGACCTCTCATGATCGGCAAACTCAACCACGTCGGCGTCGCCACCCCCTCCATCGACGCGTCGGTGAAGATGTACAAGGAGATGCTCGGCGCGACCTCGGTGACCGAGAAGTGGGCGATGCCGGAGCAGGGCGTCTGGGTCTGTTTCGTCAACCTGCCCAACAGCCAGATCGAACTGATCGAGCCCTACGGGGAAGCCTCGCCGATCCACGGCTTCCTGGCCAAGAACCCCAAGGGTGGTCAGCACCACATCTGTTTCGAGGTCGAGGACATCATCGCCGCCCGCGACGACATGAAGGCCAAGGGGGCCACGGTGCTCGGCGAGCCGCGCATAGGGGCCCACGGCACCCCGGTCATCTTCATCCACCCCAAGGACATGGGCGGCATGCTCGTGGAACTGATGGAAACGCCGAAGGGCGACGCGCACTGATGAACCCGCTGACCATGTTCGCCGTCTACCTGACCATCTGGTGGACGGCCCTGTTCGTGATCCTGCCGCTGGGCAGCCGCAGCTACCACGAGTCCGGCATCAAGGTGACCGACGGCGGCGACCCCGGCGCGCCGGTCAATCCCAACCTCAAGAAGAAGTTCATCACCACCACCTGGGTGTCCTTCGTCTTCTGGGCGGTGCTGATGCTGGCGTTGCACTTCCACTGGATCCCGATGCCGTCCCTGGCCCACTGGAACTGACTGCACAGGTTTGCGTCCGGGCTGCACAATCTGCGTGCATATCGCAAATTGTGCGGCGGGATCGCTCGTCTCCCTGCGACCAAACCCGGCAGTCGGGCATTCTTCAGTCTCGGAGAGCGGGCCTCGCCCGCTGTGTTCCGTGGCGTATGTTCCCCGACGATTGAACTTGCAGGCCGCCTGGGTTTGACCCGGCGGCCTTCTTTTCGCCCGGCGTCGTTGCCAATCAAGGCCCCCACCGGCTAAGTCAGCGCCGATTATTCAACGGGGTTGCCATGCGCCTGTCGCGCTATTTCCTGCCGGTGCTCAAGGAAGCGCCCGCCGACGTCCAGATCGTCTCCCATCAGCTCATGCTGCGGGCCGGCATGATCCGCCAGGAGGCGGCCGGCATCTATGCCTGGCTGCCGCTGGGCCTGCGGGTGCTGAAGAAGGTCGAGCAGATCGTCCGCGAGGAGATGGACCGCGCCGGCGCCGTCGAGCTCCTCATGCCGACCCTGCAGCTGGCCGACCTGTGGCGCGAGAGCGGCCGCTACGAGGCTTACGGCGACGAGATGCTGCGCATCACCGACCGCCATGGCCGCGACCTGCTCTATGGGCCCACCGCCGAAGAGGTGGTCACCGACATCTTCCGGGCCTCGGTGAAGAGCTACAAGGACCTGCCGCTCAACCTCTACAACATCCAGTGGAAGTTCCGCGACGAGCGCCGCCCCCGCTTCGGCGTTATGCGCGGACGCGAGTTCCTGATGAAGGACGCCTACAGCTTCGACCTCAACGAGGCCGATGCCCGCAAGTCCTACAACCGGATGTTCATCGCCTACCTCAACACCTTCGCCCGCATGGGGCTGAAGGCCGTGCCGATGAAGGCCGACACCGGCCCGATCGGCGGCGACCTTTCTCACGAGTTCATCGTCCTGGCCGACACCGGCGAGAGCCAGGTGTTCTGCCACAGGGACCTGGTCGAGATGGGCGCCCCCGGCGCGGACGTCGATTTCGACGGCGACCTACAGCCGCTGGTCGACCAGCGCACTGCCCTCTACGCGGCCACCGAGGAGATGCACGACGCGGCGGCCTTCAACGCCGTGCCCGCCGACAAGCAGCTGTCGGCCCGCGGCATCGAGGTCGGCCACATCTTCTATTTCGGCGAGAAATATTCGAAGCCGATGAAGGCCAGCGTCGCCGGCCCCGATGGCCAGAACGCGCCGGTGCACATGGGCAGCTACGGCGTCGGCGTCTCGCGCCTGCTGGGCGCCATCATCGAGGCCAGCCACGACGAGGGCGGCATCATCTGGCCGGACGCCGTGGCGCCGTACGATCTGGGCATCATCAACCTGAAATCCGGCGACGCGGCCTGCGACGCCGCCTGCGAGACGGTCTATGCGGCGGCGAAGGCGGCCGGCAAGGACGTGCTCTACGACGACCGCGACGAGCGGGCCGGGGCCAAGTTCGCCACCATGGACCTGATCGGCATCCCGCGGCAGATCGTCATCGGCCCCAAATCCATCGCCGAGGGCAATGTCGAGGTGAAGGTGCGGGCCACCGGCGAGCGCTCGGTCGCCACGCTCGACGCCGTGCTGGCGGGGCTCGCTTAAGTGAGCAAGCCGGGGGCCAAGGCCGCGCCGTTCGGGATGTGGGAGCGGGCCGTCGCCGGCCGCTACCTGCGCGCCCGGCGCCAGGACGCGGGCGTCGCCCTGATCTCCATCCTCGCCTTCCTCGGCATCGGGGCGGCGGTGCTGGTGCTCATCGTGGTGATGAGCGTCATGAACGGCTTCCGCACCGAGCTGCTCAGCAAGATCCTCGGCTTCAACGGCCACGTCTATGTGGTCGGCGACCTGCCGTTGTCGGACGCCCAGCGGGCGGCGACGGTCAAGCGCATCCTGACCGTCCCCGGCGTCGCCCAGGCCACCCCGATGATCGAGGGCCAGGTGATGATCGTCGGTCGCGGCCAGGCCGGCGGCGCCATTGTCCGCGGGGTCAGCCGTTCCGACCTTCAGGCCACCAAGCTGGTCTCCGACAACATCAAGTCCGGCTCGCTCGACGGCTACGGCCAGGGCGAATACGGCGGCGACATGATCCTGCTCGGCCAGCGGCTGGCCATGCAGCTGGGCGTCGGGCCCGGCGACGCGGTAACCCTGGTGGCGGCCTCCAGCTCGCCCTCGGCCTTCGGCATGTCGGCCAACCAGAAGGACTACACCGTCGGCGGCATCTTCAGCGTCGGCATGAGCGAATACGACCAGGCCTTCGCCTACATGCCGCTCGAGCAGGCCCAGCTGTTCTTCGGCAAGGAGGGCAGCGTCGACGTTCTGGAGATCAAGCTCGACGATCCGGATACGGCGGTGGCGCTGAAACCCCTGATCCGTCAGGCGGCCGGCCCCGGGGCCAGCGTCAGCGACTGGACAGAGAAGAACCAGAGCTTTTTCAACGCCCTGCAGGTGGAGCGTACGGTGATGCGCTTCATCCTCTTCTGCATCGTCGTCATCGCGGCGATCAACATCGTCTCCGGCCTCATCATGCTGGTGAAGAACAAGAGCCGCGACATCGGCATCCTGCGCACCATGGGGGCGACCAAGAACTCGGTGCTGCGCATCTTCTTCATGGCCGGGGCCAGCATCGGCGTGGCCGGCACCCTGGCCGGGCTGATCCTGGGGGTGCTGTTCTGCCTCAACATCCAGCACATCCAGGGCTTCGTCGAATGGGTGACCGGAACCAGCGTGTTCAACGCCGACGTCTATTTCCTCACCCATATTCCGGCCCGCATCGAATGGGGCGAGGTCGGCCTGATCGTCGGGGTCTCCCTGCTGGTCAGCTTCATCGCCACCCTGCCGCCGGCCCTGCGCGCCGCCAGCCTCGATCCGGTCGAGGCCCTTCGCTATGAGTAGCCCGACCCTCAGCCTTCGCGGCGTGAAGCGCACCTACCAGGCCGGCTCCGGCCCACTGGAGGTGCTCAAGGGCGTCGACCTCGATGTCTTGCCGGGCGAGATCGTCGGACTGATCGGGCCGTCCGGGTCCGGCAAGTCGTCGCTGCTGCATGCGGCGGGCCTGCTGGAGCATCCGACCGAGGGCCAGGTGATCATCGCCGGCCAGGACTGCACCAGGCTGGGCGACCGGCCGCGCACCCTGATGCGGCTGGCCAACATCGGCTTTGTCTACCAGTTCCACCACCTGCTGCCCGAGTTCACGGCGCTGGAGAACGTGGCCATGCCGGCCCTGATCCACGGCCGCGACAAGGCCTGGACCCAGGCGCGGGCCGAGGCGCTGCTGGAGAGCATGGGCCTGTCCGCCCGCGCCGACCACCAGCCGGGCCAGCTGTCCGGCGGTGAGCAGCAGCGGGTGGCCATCGCCCGCGCCCTGACCAACGAGCCGATCCTGCTGCTGGCCGACGAGCCGACCGGTAACCTCGATCCGGAGACCGCCGCCAGCGTCTTCAAGACGCTGCACGACGCGGTTCGCGACCAGGGCGTCGCCGCCCTGATCGCCACCCATAACCTGGAATTGGCCCGCTACATGGACCGGGTGTTCGCCCTGAAGGACGGACTGCTCGAAGAGCGGCGGTTCTAGGCCCTAGCGCGCGTTCGGCGCGGCGCGAGGGGTGAGCGTCGTCTCGGTCGGCGCCCGGAACACAATCGGGATCGTGACCTCGCCCGTTCCCGGCGCGGTCCCCTGCGGGAACACGGCGTTCAGCCGGAACTTCGGCGCCAGCTTCAGGGCCGCCTCGCCAAATCCCATGCCGGCCGGGCTCTCGCCGCGCGTTCGGCAATTGGACAGCAGGCCGACGGGATTTCGGGACGGGTCTTCCTGACCTGCGCCACCAACGT
>SDZP01000244.1 GCA_004144935.1 Caulobacteraceae bacterium
CCCAAATTCCCACCACAGGCGGGCGGGTGAAACATCCAACGCCTTCGCCGAAGCGGAGCGTCCGGGTTGAGACAGCGCGCTCGCCGGGTTCCAACCGCCTTGCATGGTTCCGGTGAAGGCCTTGCCCCTCAGTGGAGCCTCAGGGGGCTTCAGGCCTTGGCGGGCGCCGATCGGCTCGAGCCTGGGCTGCTCTTCCCTCGGCGCATGCAGGCGTTCGGCCGAAGCCCGCAGTCAGCAACCCAGTTGGGCGGCCAGCGCCAGGAGGCTATCGGCGGACCAGTCCCAGTCCTGCACCGCGTCGGCATCTGGCGCGGGGCGGCCGCCATACTCGTCGGGGCGGGCGATGTAGGCGGTCTTCAGGCCGCAGGCCCGGGCGGCGGCCAGGTCCGCGTGATGGGCCGCCACCAGGCAGACGTCGCCGGGGGCGAGGCCGAGGATCTCGGCCGTTCCCAGATAGGCGCGGGGATCGGGCTTGTAGGCCCGGGTCACCTCGGCCCCGAGGATCGCATCCCACGGCAGGCCGCCGCGCCGGGCCATCTCCATCATCAGGGCGATGTTGCCGTTGGACAGGGTGACGATCGGAAAGCCGGCCTTCAATCGCGTCAGCCCCTCGACCGTGTCCGGCCACGGCGCGAGCCGACGCCAGGCGAACGTCCAGTCCTGGAGCAGGGCGTCATCCAGGTCGGCCGGGTTGACGCCCTTGCTCTGCAGCGTCTGGTCCAGCATCTCCCGGTGCAGCACGTCCAGGGGCGTGAAATCGCGCCCGGAGGCGGCATAGGCCATCATCACCCTGACATAGCGACCTCGCCAGTAATCGGCGAAGGCGGCGGGGTCGAGGTCGTGGCGACCGATCCGCTTCAGGAAAGAGACGGACTCGGCGGTGATGCTGGACCGCCAGTCGACGACGGTGCCGAACACGTCGAACGCCAGCACTCCGGGCTTGCCTGCCTCAGCCATGGGTCGTCCCGGCCTTAGTGTTGCGGCTGCGGGCGGTCGCCGCGCAGCAGGCCGCCGGGGGTCTGGCCGGTCCAGGCGCCGTTCTCGAAGGTCGGGACGCCGGACTTCACCGTCCACAGGTAGCCCCGCGCCGGTTGCAGCAGGCGGGTGCCGCCGGCGGGCAGATCCTGGACGATCTCGGGCGGCCCGAGGTTCAACCGCTGCGGATCGATGACGTTGAGGTCGGCGAGATAGCCCGGCGCGATGACGCCGCGGTCGAGCCAGCCGACCTGCCGCGCGTTCCGTTGCGTGTAGCCGTGGACCAGGGTCTCGAGCGGGATGCTGCGGCCCGACTTGTTGCCTTTCGACCAGAGGGCGATGGTGGTGGTCGGGAAGCTGCCGTCGCAGATGGTGCCGCAATGGGCGCCGCCGTCCGACAGGCCGTAGAGGGTGTGGGCGCCGGTCATCATGCCGTGCACGGCGTCGAGGTTGCCGTGCGCGTAGTTGATCAGCGGCATGTAGAGCAGCCTGCGGCCGCCCTCCTCCATCATGACGTCGTAGGTGAAGGCCGCGACCTCGGCGCCGGCCCGCTCGGCCTGGGCGGCGATCGACTGGCTGGCGTCGGGCTCGTAGTCGACCGGGTCGTTCATCCGGAACATGCGCGTGAAGCCGCGCGTCAGAATGGCGATGAAGCCGTCCTCGTAGCGGACGCCCGCGTGTTCCTTCAGGATCGCCGCCCGCGCCTCGGGGTCGGCCAGCCGCGCCAGCCGCGCCTCTATCGTCGGCGACTCCGCCGCGATGCGCCGATAGGTCGGCGTCGCCAGGAACGGGTTGGTGGTCGAGGAGAAGGACAGGATCGCGCCGATCGCGCGCGGCGCCACCTGCGCCTTCACGTCCAGGCCGTCGGCGGTCATGGCGTCCAGCTCGGCGTAGATGTGCTTCCAGCGGTCCGGAGAGTCGTCCGACTGCTGGACCGTGAACGACAGCTTGCGGCCGCTGGTCTCGGCCATGCGGCGGATCAGGCTGAGCTCCGCCCGGGCGAAGTCGTCGTCGGCGGTCAGGTAGGCGTCGGAGATCAGCTGGATCACCCCCTTGCCGGCCTTGCGCAGGGAGGCGGCGATGGCCAGCAGCTCGGGCTCGCCGGCCGTCAGGGTGCCGATGTTGGCGCCGTCGCGGCTGCGGTGGGCGTGGGTGCGCGAGGTCGAGAAGCCGAGCGCGCCGGCCTCGAGGGACTCGCCGGTGAGCCGGGCCATGCGCTCGATCTCGGCCTCGGTCGGCGCTTCGAGGTGGTCGGCGCCGCGCTCGCCCATCACGTAGGTGCGCAGCGCCGCATGCGGCATGTGGGCCCCGAGATCGATGGCGTAGGACCGCCGGCCGATGGCGTCGAGGTAGTCCGGGAAGCTCTCCCAGTCCCAGGTCAGGCCTTCGGCCAGCGCCGTGCCGGGGATGTCTTCGACCCCTTCGAGCAGCTGGATCAGCCAGTCGTGCTTGTCGACATGAGCCGGCGCGAAGCCGACGCCGCAGTTGCCCATTGCCGCCGAGGTCACCCCGTTGATCGACGAGGGGGCCAGGACCTGATCCCAGGACACCTGGCCGTCATAGTGGGTGTGGATGTCGACGAAGCCCGGGGTCACCAGAGCGCCGCCGGCGTCGATGGTGCGGCGCGCGGCGCCGTCCACCTTGCCGACCGCGACGATCACGCCGCCGTCGATGGCCACGTCGCCGGCGAAGCTGGCCGCGCCCGTACCGTCGGCGATGACGCCGTTGCGAATGATCAGGTCATGCATGGGAAACTCCGGGAATCTCGGCCGCCAGCGCGGCGACAGTCTTGAGGCGGTGGACGATGGCGGCCAGGTCGGGCCCGCCTTCGACCTCGAACATGGCGGCGGCGATGATGTGGTTCAGCGGGCCGTGAGTCTCGACCGGAACGGCGATGCCGATCACGCCGCGGTTGACGTGACCCCGGTCGAGCCCGACGCCGGCCTCGCGGGCGGCGGCCACCTCGGCGAGCCAGCGGTCGTAGTCCGGCGGGCTCGCCCAGGGGACACGCGCGAACCCCGCCCGCAGCGCCTGCGGCGTGAAGTCGCCGCGGGCGGCGACCAGTCGGCCCATGGCGCCCAGGAACATCGGAAGCCGGCGGCCGACGGTGAAGGCGATGCGCATGGCGGCGTCGGACTCGGCGACCTGCTCCAGCTCCACCTCATCTCCTGCGCGCCGCCACAGCGCGACGGTCACGCCCAGCTCGGCCGCCCCCGCCTCCAGGGCCCGGGTGAAGCGCCGGCGCGGGTCGTCGCCCGCCAGCAGCGGCGCCGCGAGATTGGCGAGGCCATGGGCGAGGCCGTAACGGCGGGTGTCGCGGTCCAGCGTCACCAGGCCCTCGTGCTCAAGGGTGCGCAGGATGTTGAGCGCGGTCGACGGGTTGAGACCCAGCTCCCGCACGACCTCGGAAAGCCGCCTCGGGTCTGGGTGACGGCCCAGGCAACGGAGGATCCCGACCGCCGAGGTCACCGCGCCCACGGGCTTGGCCAGCGCCGGGCGGTCCTCCCTGGGCAGGGGCCGGATGGCGTTCATCGCGGCAGCTTGAGGATCTCGGCGGCCTGGGCCGAGGTCGCGATGGGACGTCCGCAGGCCCGGGCGATCTCGACCACCTCGGCCACCAGGGCGGCGTTCGACGGCCTGTCTTCGCCGCCGTAGTCCTCGAGCCCGACACGAACATGTCCGCCGCGCTCGATGGCCAGCCTGGCAAGACCAGTCCTGGCGACGCAGCCGCCGATCACCGAGGCGGCCCAGGGCAGGGCCGAGCCCTCCATCATCTCCAGATAGGCGTCGAGCGCCTTGCGCGTCGGCGGCAGGCCGAAGGTGAGGTCGCCCTTCCTGCCGTCGAGGAAGTTGTACTCGCCGGCCAGGTAGAGCTTCACGAAGGCGCCGGCCGGCAGCCGCCCGGCCTTCTCGTACGCCAGGGTCGCGCGCAGCCAGCCCGGTTCGTAGATGGCGATGGCCGGGCCCAGCCTGGTCTCCGTCAGCATTTCGGCGAGGCCGACTTTGGTGCGAAAGGTCGATTTTTGTTCGGTATTGTGTCCGTTGAGGTCGCTCATATTGATATTTCCTGGGGAAAGTGTAAATGTCTCGACGCCGCAAAGCGTCTCGCGCCGCCGAGAGTTTTTAATTTCTGCGAATGAAGCGACTGGATTTTAACTATTTTTGCTGGGATTGGTCTGAAACCATCGAAGATTACCCCTTGATTTCCATCGTTTACCCAGGTAGATTTACCGATATAAGTTTACTTGGGTAAACGATGGAAATTATCATTCAGAAAGGAGGGATTTATGGCAGTTTCATCGAATGGGCTCGGCAAAATGCAGTTGCAAATCATGCAGATCCTTTGGGAGCGCGGCCACGCTACGGCCCGCGAAATCACCGAGGAATTGAACCGGCGCAAATCTGAGGCGCAAGAACCGACGGCGCACAGTACGGTGCAAACCTTGTTACGCAAGCTGGAAGCGAAGGGGGCAGTGACTCACACCGCTCAGGAGCGCACGTTTACTTTTCATCCTGTCCCCAAGGAAGAAGAAGTCACTGTGAATGCGACGCGCGACTTGTTGGCCCGCATCTTCAATAATTCGGCCTACGGTTTGGTTTCACACCTTATCCGCCACGAGAAGATTTCGCCCACCGAAATGCGGCAGCTGCGCGAACTGATCGAGGCCGAAGGTTCGGATGATTCCAGTGGAGGGAAGAAATGATTCCCGATTCATCCGCCCTCTCCTTTCTAGCCCCAATCGCAGCAGTGGTGTTGTTTCAGAGCACGGTCCTGCTGTTGGTGGGATTCTTAGTGGCGTTTATAGTCGGACCCCGGCGTCTGGCTTTACTCTCCCTCGTCTACCGCTTGTCGCTGGTGGGCCTCCTATTCATCGTCATCAATGCGGTGGCCCCCATCGGGACAAACGTTCACGCGGTTCGACCCGCATGGCAGCTTTCGCTTTCGCTGCCGGCGGATGAGCTGCCACAAATGGGTGAAGTTCCAGGAAGCACGACACCTGCGGAATCGGCCATTACGTCGGCTCCCGTTAAATCTTTGGTGAAAAATGGCGAGTCATCTCCGCCAACTGAAGTAACCAAGCCATTGGCCTCTTCAGGCGACTGGTTGGGTCTACTTATAGGTTTCTGGTTCGTTGTGGCAGTTGGGAAGTTGATCTGGCTGGTAATAGCCGGTTTTTACGCAGCGCGGCTGCGCCGAGCGAGACCGGTCGATGACCCCAGCGATTTGCTTTTGCTACGGCAACTCAGCGCTCAACTTCAGGTCCGCGAACCGGTGCTGGTGTCTCACTCCAAGATCGAGATTCCTTTTCTCTCGGGGCTATTGCGTCCAGTCATAGGACTGCCCCAAAGCTACAAAAGCGAATTTGACACAGCTGCTTTAAAAGCAATTTTGCTACATGAACTAGCCCACTTACTGCGGCGCGATTGCTGGTGGCGGCACCTGGCCAATTTTGTAGGCGCGGTGCTGTGGATTCAGCCCCTGGTC
>SDZP01000720.1 GCA_004144935.1 Caulobacteraceae bacterium
ATCAAGGCGCCGGAGTGCTTCATCGTCGAGCGCAAGCTGCGCGAGCGGATGAAGATCCCGGTCTTCCACGACGACCAGCACGGCACCGCGATCATCGTCGGCGCGGCGATCTACAACGCACTGGAAGTGGTCGGCAAGGACATCGGCCAGGTGAAGCTGGCCACCAGCGGCGCCGGCGCCGCCGGCATCGCCTGCCTGGACATGCTGGTGGCGCTGGGCCTGAAGCCGGAGAACATCCTGGCCGTGGACCGCGACGGCGTGCTTTACAGCGGCCGCCCCAACCTTGACCCGGACAAGGCGCGCTATGCGCGCGATACCGACAAGCGGACCCTGGCCGACATCGTCGACGGCGCCGACATCTTCCTGGGCCTGTCCGCCGCCGGCGTGCTCAAGCCGGAGATGGTCGCGACCATGGCCGAGCGGCCGATCATCCTGGCCCTGGCCAACCCCAATCCCGAGATCCTGCCCGAGCATGCCAAGGCGGTGCGCCCGGACTGCATCATCGCCACCGGCCGCAGCGACTACCCCAACCAGGTCAACAACGCGCTGTGCTTCCCCTACATCTTCCGCGGCGCGCTGGACGTGGGCGCCACGGTGATCAACGAGGCGATGAAGACCGCCTGCGTCAAGGCGATCGCGGCCCTGGCCCGGCGCGAGGCCTCGGACCTGGGCGCGGCCTACGGCGACGAGATCCCGTGCTTCGGCCCGGAGTACCTGATCCCGCGGCCGTTCGACCCGCGCCTGCTGGTGGAACTGGCCGCCGCGGTGGCCCAGGCGGCGATGGACTCGGGCGTGGCCTTGCGCCCGATCGCCGACATGGCCGCCTACCGGGAGAAGCTGGGGCAGTTCGTCTACCGCACCAGCCTGATGATGAAGCCGGTCTACGACCGGGCCCGCGCCGACAAGCAGCGCGTGGTCTACGCCGAAGGCGAAGAGGAAGTGGTGCTGCGGGCGGTGCAGACGGTGATCGACGACGGCCTGGCCTTCCCGATCCTGATTGGCCGCCCGGACGTGATCGCCACCCGTATCGAGCGGCTGGGCCTGCGCATGCGCGAGGGCGTGGACTTCGAACTCACCAACCAGGACGACGACCCGCGCTTCAACGAGTACTGGCAGTACTAC
>SDZP01000245.1 GCA_004144935.1 Caulobacteraceae bacterium
ACAGAAGGGTATTTGGACTGGCGGCCTCTGGCGCGCTTGCCCTGGCCGTGCCGGCTGCGCGAGCAGCGGCTCGGTCATCGTACCGTCCCCGCCGCCTCCGCCACCGCCGTTGCCGTCACCGCCGCCTCCACCGCCCCCCTGGCGGGACGAGGACGCGGCGGCCCGCGAGGCGGCATACCAGGCGCAGCAGCGGGCCGACGCCGAGCAGCAGGCGCGAAGTCAGGCCGAGGCCGCGGCGCGCGCGAACTGGGAGGCCGAAGCGCGAGCCGCGGCCGAAGCGGCTGCGCGGGCGGGCAACCCGCCAGGCCCAGTCGCGCATCCCGCCTGGAAGCCGCCGGCGGCCGCGCCTGAGAAGCCCTTCCGCTCCTGGGACCTCTGCCTAGATTCCGACCTGCGCGTCGGCGCCGCCTCGACCCTCGCCTTCGAACTTTACCGGACGAAGACCGCGCCGCAGAGCGACTGCCCTGGCGGCCGGCGGACCGAAACCTTCGCCAAGCCCATGGCCGGCATTCAACCGGCCCTGGCCAGCGCGGCGCTGGCGGCGGATGGAACGCCGCTGTTCACAGCCGAGGCGCTGGAGATCACCAACGGCGGATCGCGCTTTCGTTGGACCGTCACCCCGGCCTCGCCGCAACTCACCAACATCTCCGTCGGCTATCGTTTCTTCGAGGTCGGCGCATCCGAGCCCTCCGGCGAAGACGAGGCGACCCTGAGCGGGGTGCGAATCTATGACCGGACAGAGATCGCCATAAAGGCCGACGCCACGGCGTCGAAGACCGCGACCGCCGACAAGCCGACGTCCATCACCGGGCTGGTCGCCACCGTCGTCACCGTGGTTGGCGGCCTGGTCGGCCTGCTGGGCAATCTCGACAAGCTGGCCGACCTTTGGAAGAAGCACGGCTGCGGCCTGGCCCGGCTCGTCGGCCGCCGGCCCAAGCCGCAGCCGGGCGGAGCCTGAAGCGCTATTCGCTGGTCCGATTGGAAAGTTCGACGGCCGCGGCGCGCGCCTCTTCCCACCAGGCCTTGACCAGTTCGCCCGCCCGTCCTGGCCTAGTCAGGGAGACCCCCTGCCCGGCCCACAGCGAGAGCACCTCGGCGTCCCCCAGCCGGCCGCCGGCGGCGCGCAGGTCGCGGGTCAGGCGGTTCTGCACCGGATAGGCGGGGATCTCGGCCTCGACCGGCCGAAGGGCCCGCATCATAGCGTTCTCGATGCCCCGGGCATGGCGGCCGGTGAAGGCGCGGGTGACGGCGGTGGCGTCGTCCGGGACGGTTTCGATCCGGCCGCGCCAGGGTTTGCTGATCGTCGCCTCTTCGGCCAGCAGAAAGGCCGTGCCCATCTGCGCCGCCGCCGCGCCGAGGCTCAGGGCGGCCGCCACGCCGCGCCCATCCATGATGCCACCGGCCGCGATGAGCGGCAGGTCCACCGCCGCCCGGATGGTGGCGACCAGCGCCATGGTTCCGATCAGGCTTTCCGGTCCAGGCCGGAGAAACTCGCCGCGATGGCCGCCGGCCTCGGCCCCTTGCGCGCAGATGGCGTCGGCGCCGACCTCTTCCCAGGCCCGGGCTTCGGCGACGGTGGTCGCCGTGCCGACCACCAGAGTCCCCGCCGCCTGCAACGCCGCCACCTGCTCGCGGCTCAGGATATCGAAAGTGAAGCTGGCCAACGGCGGGGCAGCTTCAATCAGCGCCGCAAGCTGCGCGTCGAAGTCAGGTGCATAGTCGTTGGGCGGGGCCGGCAGCCCGATGCCCAGCCGGTCATGCCAGGGCGCCAGCCGTTCCAGCGCCTCGGCCACCGCCGCAGGGTCCGGCGCCGCCGGGCGGACGATCAACAGATTGACGCTGAACGGTCGGCGGGTGGCGGCCTTCAGGGCGGCGACCTGCTCTGCGATCTCACCCGGCGCGAGACCGCCCCCGGCCAGCGAGCCCATGCCGCCCGCCTGACTGACCGCCAGGGTCATGGCCGGCCCGGAGGCGCCCAGCATCGGGGCCTGGATGATGGGGATGGCCAGATCGGCGAACAGCGCGGCGGCGGTCATGGCCGAAAGATGGGGCGCCGCGCGCCCAAGCGAAAGACGCTCAGTCCTGAGGATTGGCGACCAGCCGCCGGCTCAGCCAGTCCTTCTCGGGCGCCTTCATATAGACGTCCTCGATCACCCAGCGGCCGTCCTCGACGACCATGTCGATCAGCCGCTCGCGCGCCTCGCCGAAGTTCCGGAAGGTGACCCGCACCCGGGCCGTGTCGGTCGTCTTGCCGAGCACGACGATCTTCAGGTCCCGGTATTCCGGCAGGTCCTGACCGCCCGAGACCCAGTCGAAATCGAGATAGTTCATGTCCCGCCCGGCATCGAGCGCCAGCAGGGCGCGCAGGCCGGCGGCGTAGAGCTCTGGTCCCTCCGCCTCGGGCGGATCATCGATGGACGGGTCGGGGTCGGGCGCGGGAGTCTTGTAGAGCTCAGCGACGACGGCGGCAGGGTCGGCCGGACCGACGGTCGGCTGGGCCATCGCCGGCCCCGCCAGCAGCATGGCCGCGCCAATGGCCAGGATCAGTCGTCCGCGCATGCTCGCCTCCAGTTTCGAAGGGCCGGGCTTACGGTCTGCGCCGCCGCCCGTCGTCCCCCGTTAAGGTGGGCTCAGGCCCGGACGATGGGCGACAGCCGCCATTCGCCGTTCAGCAGAGCCGGTCCCGGTAGGTAGCCCCGCCAGGTGACGGTGAACGGCCCGGTCTTGGGGGCCGGCAGCCAGTTGGCCGACCGCTCGCCGCCCGGATCGCTGCGGCCGATCCAGACATCGACCCCGCCGTCGCGGCGCCGGCGCAACCCCTTGCTGCGATCGCCGATGGCGTAGCGCTTCAGCGGGTTGTCGGTGAAGAAGAACTGGCCGTCCGGGGTCGCCTCGTACATCGACAGCGACCAGAACCCCGACAAAGGCACATCGGCCGGCAGGCTGAACCGGTAGAGGCCATCGCCGTGGAACAGGCCGTCCTTCTCGCCTTCCGGCCGCATGTAAAGGGCCTCCGCCGGCGGCAACGCCCCCAGCCCGCCCAGCGCGACGGCGGCGCGGTAGGCATAGTCCTGGCCATAGTCGCCGAGGTTGGCGCGCGGGTAACGCCAGCCGCCGATCACCTTCTGCGAGCCGAAACCGCCCATGATCAGGCCGCGGGCCTCGGCGATGCCGGCGGCGACGGCCGGCAGGTCGGCGGGGGCGATCTGGCCCTCCCCGAGCAGCGCGGCGGTGCGGCGGATGAGGCGCAGGTCCATCGCGGTGGCCGGATCGCTGGCCATCAATTCGCGGGCGCTGGCGAAGTAGGCGGCGGGGTCGGCGTCCCGCTGCGCATAGACGCCCGGCGGCTTGCCCGCCTTGCCCGACAGCTTGAAGCCGCGCAGCAGGGGCTGCAGGGCCGCGACCTCCTCTGGCCCGTCGACCAGGACGCGCGCCAGGGCCCAGGCATGCGGCGTGGCGATGCGCACCGGATTGGGTCCGCCCGAGGGCTGGCCCGGCCCGCACAGCGTGAAGGTCCCGCCGCCTCCACCCACCGTCCGGCTGCCGAGCACGGCGTTGTTGTTGGTGTACATGTCCATGACCGCCAGCGACCAGTAGCGGTCGCCGGTCTCGGGGACCGTCAGGGTCACCGGCCCCTCGGTGAGGTCCAGCCAGGCGCTGAGGTAGAGGGTGTCGTTGTTCGGGGTGGTGACCGCCCGGGCGGTGTGGTCGGCCAGGGCCCGGCCGCCGGCGAAGAAATTCGGCGGCAGGCCCTGCTTCATCTGCCGGGCCCGCGTCAGCGCCATCTCGATCAGCGGCAGGCCGAAAATCCAGGCGTCGCGGGCGGCGGCCTTGAGGTCGGTCTGGGCGCTGGCGGGGGCAGCCAGGCCGCTGAGCCCGAGGGCGCTCATGGCGAGCATCAATTCACGGCGGGTCATGGCGCGGCTCCAGTTGCGCCAGCAATGTAACCGCACGGTTTCGTTTTACCAAGCCGCCAGGCTGGGATGGGAGACGGCCCTAGTCCCCCGCCGTCTCCGCCGCCGCCTTCTGCGCCGCCAGCTTGGCCAGCACCCGCCCTCGCCCCCGCGACAGGGCCGTGACGACGCCGCGCAGCGTCCGAACCTCCTGCTCGGTCATCTGCGCCTTGCCGAGCGCCACCCGCAGGTTCCGCACCATCGAGGGCCGCTTGGCCGCCGGGTGGAAGAAGCCGGCCTCGTCGAGTTCGGCCTCCAGCTGTTCGTACAGCCCCATCATCGATTTCTGGTCGGCGGGCGGCAGGGAATTGAGCGCGAAGGCCTCGCGCGGCCCCTCGTCGATGGTCAGCCGCCATTCGTAGGCGGTCAGCGCCACGGCCTGGGCCAGGTTCAGCGACCGGAAACGCTCGTCGACGGGGATGGTGACGATGGCCTGGCAGAGGGCGATGTCATGCGTTTCCAGCCCCGCCCGCTCACCGCCGAACAGCATGCCGACCGCCTGGCCGGCGGCGACCCGGGCGTGCAGGTCGGCGGCGGCCTGGCGCGGGGTGATCACCGGCAGCTGGGTCTCGCGCGGCCGGGCCGTGGTGGCGAAGACCAGCGACAGATCGCCGATCGCCTCGGCCAGGGTTTCGAACACCTGCGCATTGTCCAGCGGCCAGCTGGCGCCCGACGCGCTGGCCCAGGCCCGGTCCTGCGGCCAGCCGTCGCGCGGCCGCACCAGGCGCAGCTCCGACAGCCCGAAATTGGCCATCACCCGGGCGACGGCGCCGATATTCTCGGCCAGCTGGGGTTCGTTGAGGATGACGACGGGGGGACGGGAAGACATGGCGGCTTCCTACTCCACAACGTCGGCCGCTGTCGAACCGCCCGCTCGCGCGTTAGGGTCGCGACATGCGCATCCTGATCCTCACCGCCGCCCTCCTGCTCGCCGCCTGCGGAGGCGACACCGACACCGTCGCCAAGACGCCAGCCCTGAAGATCAAGGTGCTCGACAAGGGCATCACCCAGCTGGCCGACCGCATCGACGGCCGGCTGGAGGTGGCGGTGCAGAACCTCGACGGCGGCGAGATCTGGGCCCGCAACGCCGAGCAGACCTTCCCGCTGCAGAGCGTCTTCAAGGCCCCGCTCGGCGCCGCCGTGCTCTCCGAGGTCGACGCCAGGCGGCTGTCGCTCGACGAGCAGATCACCATCGAGGACATGGAGCTGTCGCCGCCGCTCAGCCCCATCTCGCAGGCCTGGCCCGGCCGCAAGACCTACACGGTGCGCGAACTTCTGGTCGCCGCCGTCCGCGACAGCGACAACACCGCCGCCGACGTGCTGATGCGCAAGATCGGCGGGCCCGGCGCGCTGAAGTCCTGGCTGGTCGAGAAGGGCATCATCGGCCTGCGCATCGACCGCTACGAGCGCGAGCTGCAGGTCGAGGCGGTCGGCTTCCGGCACGGCCAGCTTGGCCGCCTCGAAGGCCTCCGGCGTGCGCCAGGCAGGCCGGAACGACGGCATG
>SDZP01000721.1 GCA_004144935.1 Caulobacteraceae bacterium
CCGAACGGGGCCCTGCCGCACTACAAGCCGGTGACGCGCACCATCCGCAGGATCGAGAAGGGCTCGCTGCTGCTGGTCGACGGCGGCGGCCAGTATCTGGACGGCACCACGGACGTGACCCGGACCATGGCCGTGGGCGAGCCGACGGCGGACCAGCGCCGCATGTTCACCCTGGTGCTGAAGGGCCATATCGCGATGGCGACGGTGCGCTTCCCGGCCGGGACGACGGGGCACCAGCTGGATGCGATGGCGCGCTATCCGCTGTGGATGCAGGGCTTCGACTATGACCACGGCACCGGCCATGGCGTCGGGTCCTATCTGGGGGTTCATGAGGGCCCGCAGCGCATCGCCAAGGCCGTCAACAGCCAGCCGCTGCTGACCGGCATGATCCTGTCCAATGAGCCCGGCTATTACCGCGAGGGGCACTGGGGCATCCGCATCGAGACCCTGCAGGTGGTGACGGCGCCGGAGCCCATTCCCGGCGGCGAGCGACCGATGCACGGGTTCGAACAGCTGACCCTGGCGCCGCTGGATCACAAGCTGATCGATGTGGCGCTGCTGACGGCGGATGAGCGGGCCTATGTGGACGCCTACCACGCCGAGGTCTGGGCCAAGGTCGGGCCGCTGATGGACGGTGAGGCGAAGGCGTGGCTGGAGGCGGCCTGCGCGCCCTTGCGGTAGGGACGGCCGGCGCCCAGTTCTGGCGGGCCGGCCGGGAGGCCGGCTCCCTTGCAGATTCGGAGAACGCCCCATGAAGACCCGTCGTCTCGGACCGAACGGTCCCGAAGTTTCGGCCATCGGCCTGGGCTGTATGGGGATGGCGTCCTTCTACGGTCAGCCGTCGGACGAGGCGCAGGCGACGGCGGTGATCCATCGCGCGCTGGATCTGGGCCTGACCTTCTTCGACACCGCCGAGATGTACGGCCCGCACACCAATGAGATCCAGGTCGGGACGGCGCTGAAGGATCGGCGCGACAAGGCCTTCGTCGCGACCAAGTTCGGCATTGGATACAACGCGGACCGAACGGCCCTGGCCGTCGACGGCTCGCCGGCCAATGTGCGCCGGGCGATCGAGGGCAGGCTGAAGCGGCTGGGGATGGACCATGTCGATCTCTACTACC
>SDZP01000722.1 GCA_004144935.1 Caulobacteraceae bacterium
GTGTTGCCTGGGCGCCAGGGGTCTCCTCTGGGGGCGGGCGGGGCGTACCGTGCGTGGTTTTTGGGGTCGCGGCTTACGACGCTCCTACGGGGGCGTGCGGTGCGTTGGGGGTTATGGGGTCGCGGCTTACGACGCGCCTACGGAGGGGATATGGCAGGCGGGTAAGCCGGTTTGCCTTATCGATAAGCCTACTTGGCTTACCCGTAAGCCGATTTGCCTTACCGGGTAAGCCGGGTTGGCTGGCCCGTAAGCCGATTTCGCTCATCGATAAGCCGAGTTGGCTGGCCCGTAAGCCGATTTCGCTCATCGATAAGCCGATTTGGCTGGCCCGTAAGCCGGTTTGCCTTACCGGGTAAGCCGATTTGGCTGGCCCGTAAGCCGATTTTGCTCATCGATAAGCCGATTTGGCTTACCCGTAAGCCGATTCGCCTTACCGGGTAAGCCGATCTGGCTGGCCGGTAAGCCGGTTTCGCTTACCGGTAAGCCGCTTTGCCTGGCGCGGCCGGGGCCGGCATCCGGCCGTTTGTGACCCTCGCGGGCAGGCTGTGACCCGCTCCACTCCGGCAAAACGACGCCATACGGTAAAGTGCCCGCTGGCCCGGTTCTTGCAGGGATCGTTGCGCGATCGCTGTTCGAAACCTGCGCCACCACGCCAACCAGCCCCCGGGAATGCCTAGATGAATGCCGTCGTCGCCAACAACGCCAACCTGGTCGGGATCACCGGCATCGCCCGCCGCCTGGTCCTGGACGGAGCCCTGGACGAGGCCGCCGCCCGCACCGCCATGGCCGACGCCAGCGGCGCCAAGATGCCCCTGGCGCAATGGATCACCGAGAAGCGCCTGGTCAGCCCGGGCAGCCTGGCCGCGGCCAACGCGATCGAGTTCGGCATCCCGCTGCTGGACGTGGGCGCCTTCGACCCGGCCCACAACGCGATGAAGCTGGTCAGCGAGGAACTGCTGCAGAAGCACCAGGTGCTGCCCCTGTTCAAGCGCGGCAGCCGCCTGTTCGTCGGCATCACCGACCCCACCCAGACCCGCGCCCTGGACGACATCAAGTTCCACACCAACCTGGTGGTCGAGCCGATCCTGGTGGCCGAGGACCAGCTCAAGCGCGCCCTCGA
>SDZP01000246.1 GCA_004144935.1 Caulobacteraceae bacterium
GACAACCTCCGCCTCGCCTTCCCGCCCTCCACCTGACGGGACGACGATGGGCAGCGTTTCCCCCCGCCTCGGCCTCCCCCACCTGGGGGATGGCCTTGGCCTGCGGGACGAGCATTTCGGCCATCTGATGCGCACCCCGCCGGACCGGTGGGGGGCGGACTGGTTCGAGATCATCAGCGAGAACTTCATCGGCCATCACGGCTGGGCGGCGCGGGTGCTGGAGCATGTGGCGGCGCACTGTCCGGTGGTGATGCACGGCGTCTCCCTGTCGATCGGCTCGACCGATCCGCTGGACCATGCGTATCTCAGGGGGCTGGCCGACCTGGCGGCGCGGGTCAAACCGGCCTGGATTTCCGACCACCTGTGCTGGACCGGCGTCGGCGGCCACAACAGCCACGACCTCCTGCCCATGCCGCTGACCGAAGCGGCCCTTGCCCACGTCGCCGACCGGGTGCGGGCCGTGCAGGACATTCTCGGCCGGCCGCTGGTCATCGAAAATCCCAGCAGCTACCTGGAATATTCGGCCAGCCAGATGCCGGAGTGGGAATTCCTTGGCCGCCTGGCCGAGGACACCGGCTGCGGCCTGCTGCTCGACTGCAACAACGTCCACGTCAGCGCCTTCAACCACCGCCTCGACCCGGTGGCCTATATCCAGGCCCTTCCGGCCGACCACATCGTCCAGGTCCACCTCGCCGGGCCCAGCGATGGCGGCGACCATCTGATGGACACCCACGACCATCCGGTGCCAGACGCCGTCTGGCCGCTCTACGCCCTGGCGCAGCACCGCACCCGCGGCGTCTCCACCCTGCTGGAGTGGGACGCCTCGATCCCGCCCTACGAGGACCTGCTGGCCGAGCTGGGCAAGGCCCGGCTGCACCGCGACCTTCGCGAGGCCGCCGTTGCCTGAGGTCCCGACGTCCGATCTGGCCGGCCTGCAGACCACCCTGCACCGGGCGGTGACCGCCCCGCGGCCCGACACCTGGGGGCCGGCCGGCGCCCTGCTGGCGCCCTCGCCGATGAGTCCCGAGCGGCGATTGTCCCTCTACGCCCGGGGCTATCGCGCCCGCCTGCTGGACAGCCTGCGCCATGAGTACCCGGCCCTGAGCGCCCTGATGGGACCGACCGTCTTCGATCTCTTCGCCGAAGGATATATCGAGGCCTGCCCGCCCGCCTCGCCCAGCCTGCACGACCTGGGCGCCCGCTTCCCCGCCTGGCTGGAGGAGACCCAGCCGGCCGGGACCGAACAGGACGCCGTCGAGGCGCTGCCCGCCCAGCTGGCGCGCCTGGAACGGGCCTGGTCCGGCGCCTTGCGCTCGCGCGGACCCGAGGGGCTCGCCCCGCCGCCGGCCGACCTGCTGCTGCACCCCGCCGGCCGGCTGAGGCTGCCGGCCACCACCGTCCTCCTGCGTCTGGACTTCGACTTCGCGCCCCTGCTGGCCGCCGTCGCCGACGGCGATGCGCCGCCGACCCCGGAGGCCCGCCCGACCCTGGTCGCCATCGCCCGGGGCGACTACCGGGTGCGCCTGCATACCCTCGGTCCCGGCCGCTTCGCCTGGCTGCAGGCCCTGGGCCCGGATGGCGCATCGGCCCAGGCGGCGGCGGCCGTGGCGGCGGACGCGGAAGACCCTGGCCGCCTGCTGGCCGACCTCATCCTGTGGCTGCCGATGGCCATTCAGGCGGGTCTGGTCGTCGCCGATTAGGCCGAAAGGCCGGCTCGCGCGTTGCAGGCCCGCCATGACTGCAAAACCCAAGACCTTCGACCTCGACGCCATCATCGTCGGCGCCGGCCCGGCCGGCCTGACCGCCGCCATCTACCTTGGCCGATTCAAGCGCAAGATCGCCGTGATCGACGCCGGCGACAGCCGCGCCGCCTGGATTCCGATCACCCACAACCATCCCGGCTGGCCGGACGGCATCAAGGGTACGGACCTGCTGGCCCGCATCCGGACCCAGGCCGAGCTCTACGGCCCTGACATCCGCAAGGGAACAGTCGAGGCCGTGACGCCGATCAAGGGCGGCTTCGAGGTCAAGGTCGGCGGCCAGACCGTCACCGCCGCCAACGTCCTGCTGGCCTGCGGGGTCAAGGACAACGACCCGCCCCTGCCCGGCGTCGAGGAAGCGGTGCGCAAAGCCCTGATCCGCATCTGCCCGATCTGCGACGGCTACGAGGTCTCGGGCCAGGCGGTCGGGGTCATCGGCGATGGCGATCTGGGGGCCCGCGAGGCGTTGTTCCTGCTCAACTGGACGGACAGGGTCAGCCTGATCCATGTCGGTCCGAAGAAGGCCCTGTCGCCCGCCTCGCGCCGCAAGCTGACCAAGGCCGGGGTGACCCTGATCGAGACCCCCTGCCAGAGCGTCGTGCTGGAGAACGACACCCTGACCGCCCTCTGCTTTGGGCCCGAGGAGACCTTGCGCTTCGACGCCCTCTACGCGGCCCTGGGCTGCGTGGCCCGCTCGGAGCTGGCGGTGCAGGCCGGCGCCAGACTGGACGACCAGAACCGCCTGATCGTCGACGACCACCAGCAGACCTCCGTCCCCGGCCTGTTCGCCGCCGGCGACCTGGTGCGTGGCCTCAACCAGATCAGCACCGCCGAGGGCGAGGCCGCCATCGCCGCGACCGCCATACACAACCGGTTGCGAGGGGAATAGATCTACCTTAGGCCTTACCTGCGGCAGGACCACTTTCGGTTGCCAAGCGGCGCCGATCGGACAATTCTCTCCTCGAGCCATTGGGGGAGAAGTGCCATGCCGCTGGTGTTCGTTCACGGGGTCGCGACCCGCCAGACGCCGAAGTACAGGGCCGAGGTCGAGCAGCGGGACGCCCTGTTCCGGCGCCTGGTGATGGGCCAGTTTCATCCGATCTTCGATCCCGACTGGGGCAGCGGGGCGGTCAGGTTCGCCAAGGGCGGCTGGGTCCCAGAGCCCGGCGCCGACGAGGCTTTCGCGATGGGCGCGGCGACGGTGGCGGACGGCGCCTCGGTCGCCGCCGCGGTGGCGGCCTCCGACCTGTCGCCTGGTCTCGACCTGGCGCTGGACCTTGCCTTCGGCGCCCTGCTGGCCGAACGCGCCGCGGCCGGCCAGCCGCTCAGCGAGGCGGAGCTGGCCGCCTTCGAGGCCGGGGTGAAATACCTGGAAGACGGCGGCGACAAGACCGCCTTCAGCGGGCGGGAGACCGATTCCCAGTTCGTCGCCACCCTGGAGGACGAACTGGCCCCCTTCGCGCCGCAACCGCCGCAGGCCGGTCCCGCCCCTGAGGGCATGGGCGCCGGCGGCGTCTTCTCCGCCATCGGCAGGGCGGTGAAGACCCTCACCGATCCGCTGCGCAACGGCGCCTCCGACGCCGGCCTGCGGCTGGTGCGGGTTCCCCTGAGCAAGGCGGTCGCCACCTTCCTGGGGGACATCTTCGTCTACCTGCGCTGGCGTCAGACCGATGGCGACGCCGGGACCTATAATCGCATCTTCCAGCCGATCGTCACCGATCTGGCCGAGGCCGCCAGACAGGCCGGGCCTGGCGACAAGCTGGTCGTCGTCGCCCACAGCCTGGGGGCGGTGATCCTCTATGACCTGCTGACCGACGACCGGGCGCTGCAGGCCATCGAGGCAGCGGCCGGCAAGCCGCTGGCCATCGACGCCTGGATCACGGTCGGGGCCCAGCCGGGCCTGTTCGCCGACATGGGCCTCTATGACCGCCCGACCGACGCCGACGGCAAACTGGCCCGGCCGGCCTGCGTCAAGGCCTGGCTCAACGTCTTCGACTACACCGACGTGCTGTCCTTCCGGACCACGCCCTTCTTCTCGGGCGTCGAGGATTTCTCGTTCGACAATGTCTCCGGCGCGCTGGAGGCCCACACCGCCTACTTCCAGCGGCCGGCCTTCTACAAGCGGCTGCGGGCGCGGCTGAACGCCCTGTGACGCGGGTCTATCAGAATCCGGACGCCCAGGTCGGCCTGCGCGCCCTGATCGTCGGGGCGGGCGCCTATCCGGGCGCCAAGGCGCCGGACCGTCTGGTGCTCAAGGACCTGACCAGCGTGCCGCCCAGCGTGCTGCTGCTGGCCCGCAAACTGCTGACCGACTGGCGCGGCGACCTGTCCCAGCCCTTGGTCAGCCTCGACCTGCTGCTCAGCGACCCGGCCGGACCGGCGACCTGGCCCGGGTACGGGGCGGCCGGCGAAATCGCCGCCGGCTCGCCGCTGGACGCCCCCAGCCGGGCCGCCATCGAGGCCGCCCTGGGCGCCGTGCTGGCCGGGGCGACGAAGGACGACGGCCTGCTGCTGCTGTTCTGCGGCCACGGGGTGGCCAAGGACGAGCGCTATTTCGTCCCCGGCGATTTCGGCGCCCAGCTCAATCCCTGGAATGTGCTGATCAATCTGGACGAACTGGCGCTGGCCCTGCGGCAGGAGCCGCCGCGCACCCAATGGCTGTTCTGGGACTGCTGCGCCAACATCCCCGAGCAGATCCTCAACGCCCTGGGCGCCATCGGCAGTTCGCCCCTGCCCCGCGACGCCGGGCGGTTGTCGGCCGCCGTCCGCACCCACGGCATGCTGGGCCAGTTCCGCCTCGCCTCGGCGGCGGACGGCGACGAGGCCTTCGGCGTCGCCGAGGCCCCCTCCCGGTTCATGGAAATGCTGGTGGAGGCGGTCGACGGGGCCGGTTGCGACCGGCGGATCGACCGCAAATGGCAGGTCTATGACGCCGGCATAAGGTCAGCGATCCAGACCTACGCCGACCGCACGCCCGGCCTGGCCAACCCCGGCTTCTACCGTTTCGTGGTCCCCGCCTCGACGGACACGCCCGTTCCCATGCGCTTTCGCCAGCTGCCGGGTCCGCCGCGGTCGATCCTCATCGCCAGCTCCGAGCCCCGCCGCGCCCTGAAGAAGGCCGCGCTGGCGGTGACCCGCGACGGCGAGAGCATCCAGCAGCTGCCGGCGCCGCAGCCGTCGGCGGTGCTGCACCTGACCCTTGATCCGGAACGCGAATACCAGGTGACCGCGGCGTTCGAGGACGGCGCGGTCCAGACCAGGCCCACCTTCGCCTATCTGCCGATGGCCGAGCCGGTGGAGTTCGCCTGGCCATGAGCATGCTGCGCATCCAGAGCCACGAACGCCTCGGCCCGCTGGACGTGACCGTCCATCGCCCCGGGGGCGAGGACATCGACTTCGCCCTGTCGTCGGGCCACACCGAGCACAGTATCGATGTCGAGGACGGTCTTTACGCCGTGGTCGCCCGCCGGCCGAATGGCGAACAGCTTCGGCAGACGGTGACGGTGGCCGGCGAGACCGTGCAGGTGCGCCTGGGCGAGCAGGTGCCGCCGACCCCCAACGAGTTCATGGCCGCCGAGACCGAGCGGGGCCAGATCAGGCCCGCCCCGACCTACAAGGCGCGGATCGGCCTGTCTCCGGGCATCCTGCTGGCCGGGGCGGCGGGCCGGGGGCTGGCCAATGCGGTCTCCGGG
>SDZP01000723.1 GCA_004144935.1 Caulobacteraceae bacterium
ACGGAATTATCACCGTCGATCCCGTCGTCTGCCGGGCCTCCAGCGCCGTATGCGCCGCGCCGATGTCGTTCAGGCTGAAGGTCTGGCCGATCTCGATCTTCACCTTGCCGGAGCCCACGACGTCGAACAGGGCGGCGGCGCTGGCGTCCAGTTCCTCGACCGTGGCGACATAGTCGAACAGGGTCGGCCGCGTGACGAACAGGGAACCGCCACGCGACAGGCGCAGGGGATCGATGGGCGGCACCGGCCCGGACGCATTTCCGAACAGCACCAGCATGCCGCGCCGCGCCAGGCTGGCCAGGGAGGATTCGAACGTCGCCGCGCCCACCCCGTCATAGGCGACGGCGACCCCGGCTCCGTGGGTGATGGCCTTGACCCGTTCGGCGACATCCTCGCGGTCATAGAGGATGACATGGTCGCAACCGTGGGCCTTGGCCAGGGCGGCCTTGGCCTCTGACCCGACCGTGCCGATGACGGTGGCGCCGATGGCTTTCGCCCATTGAGACAGGATCAGCCCGACCCCCCCGGCCGCTGCGTGGATCAGGACGGTGTCGCCCTGTTTCACGTGAAACGTTCGCCGAACCAGGTACTCCGCCGTCATGCCGCGCAGCATGATGGCCGCCGCCGTCTTCAACGGCACGGACTCTGGCACATGGACAGCGCGCGTCTGGTCGACGACATGGGCCTCGGCATAGGCGCCGATCGGGCCGCTGGCATAGGCGATGCGGTCGCCGATCTTGAACCGGTCGACGCCCTCGCCAACCGCCTCGACCACGCCCGCGCCTTCCAGTCCCAGGCCGCTGGGATAGGGCAGGGGATAGAGGCCGTCGCGGTGATAGACGTCGATGAAGTTCAGCCCGATGGCCTCGTGGCGCACGCGGACCTGGCCCTGGCCGGGCTCGGGTGTTTCGACCTCGACGACCTGCATCACCTCGGGTCCGCCCGGGCCGGCGATCCGAACCGCGCGCATCAGGTCAGGCCTCGGGGATAAGAGGCGTTTGCGGTGATCATGACGGGTTCCTTTGGGCTGGGCGTTCGGCCTATGAACGGGAGACCAAAGGTTGGAGCGCCCCATGAAAGTCAATATCGAGATCGAGTGCGAACCCGCCGAAGCCCGCGC
>SDZP01000724.1 GCA_004144935.1 Caulobacteraceae bacterium
ATGCGGCGCCGGGGCCGTGCTCATGCAGATCGCCGCGCGGCGGCCGGGCGTGGCCCTGACCGGGCTGGAGCGCGACCCGGCCATGGCGGCGCTGGCCCGGCGCAATGCGGTGCTGAACGTCGCGGACGCCACCATCCTTGAAGGCGATGTGGCGAAGGGATTCCGGGCGCTGGACCTGCCGGTGTTTGATCGGGCCGTGTCCAATCCGCCCTTCTTCGACGATCCCGGCGCCCTGCGCGCCCCCGCGCCCGGCAAGACCGGCGCCTGGATGGCCGATGACGGGCTGGGCGCCTGGACGCGGTTCCTGCTGAAGTCGGTGCGCGAGGGCGGGCGGATCGTGGTCATCCACCGCGCCGACCGACTGGCCGACCTGCTGGCGGGGCTGGGCGAGACAGCCGGGTCATTCTCGATCCGGCCGGTGCATTCTTTCGCCGACGAACCGGCCAAGCGCGTGCTGGTGCAGGCCATCAAGACCGGCAAGGCGCCGCTGAGGCTGCTGCCCGCCCTGGTCCTGCATGACCGCGGCGGGGCCAAGCATACGGCGGAGGCGGAGGCGGTGCTGCGGGGAGAGGCGGCGCTGGAGTGGTAGGTGATTGGTGATTGGTGATTGGTGGTACGCCGCTGGCGGTGGTCATGACCGCCGGCCGTCCGCGCTGCTGCATCCGCCCACCAATCACCAATCACCAATCACTTGCCAAGCGACGGCCTTCACCCGCGCGCGCCTACAAGCTATGCCACCGCCATGTCCTTGCGCCCGCTTTTCGTCACCCAGGTCTATGAGGCCACCCTCGCCGGCGCGGCGGGCTTTCCCGTGTTCAATGCGGAACTGGCCGACGCCTGCCGGATGCTGGCGGCCGAGGACTTGGCGGGGCGTCAGTGGTGCAAGGCGCATGGCTATCGCGGCTATACCTCCTACGGCTCCCTGACCGACCTGCCGGTGCGGCTGCCCGAGTTCGGCGAGCTGAAGCGGCATCTCGACAAGCACGCCCAAACCTATGCAAAGGCTCTGAATTTCGACCTGTCGCGCAAGCCGCGGCTGGACAATATCTGGGTCAATATCCTGAAGCCCGGCGGCGGCCACACCGGCCACATCCACCCCCACGCCTTCCTGTCCGGGAC
>SDZP01000725.1 GCA_004144935.1 Caulobacteraceae bacterium
GAGGTACACGGCCGTGCCGCAGAACCTCTGGGCCTTCCTGCATCCTTCGACCAGCTGGCCTTGGTACCTGCTGTTCGGCACCACCGTGTTCGCGATCGGGACCGTCGGCACGGCCGTGTACCTCACCATCATGCCCGCGCGCGCTGCAACCCTGCCCGTGGCGCAATGCCAGGCGGCGGCCGTCGCCGCCGCGCACCCCGCCGCGCCGCGGGGCTGCCCGTCGCGTACCTGATCCGTCGCGGCCCGGCGCCGTCCGCCAGACGGGGCTGACGAGCAAACCCGCCCTGCTCCGATGTTGCCGGGCCCAGCCCGGCCGCACCTTGTCGGTATTGGACAAGGAGCATTCCCATGACACGCAAAACCCTCGTTGCCGCGGCGCTGGCCGGCGGCGCCCTGATGGGCCTTTCCTCGCTCGCGCAGGCCGTGCCCGCCGTGGTGGCGAGCAGCCCGCAGCACATCATCGTCCAGTCGGCTCCGCCGGCGCCCATCTACGAGACCACCCCCGCCCCGCGCGAAGGCTGGGCCTGGGCGCCGGGCCACTACGAGTGGCGCGACGGCCAGTACGTGTGGAACACCGGCCGCTGGATCCAGGACCGGCCGGGCTGGCAGTGGCAGGAGTCGCGCTGGCTGCAGCGCCCCGACGGCTCGTGGTACCTGGTGGGCGGCCAGTGGGTGCGCAGCGACCGCTATGCGTATGACGACGACCGCCGCGGCCGCGAATGGAACCGGGGCCCGAACGGCGACATGGACCACGACGGCGTGCGCAACGCCGACGACCGTGACCGGGACGGCGACGGCGTAGCCAACCGCGACGACGACTTCCCGAACAACCCGAACCGGAGCTAGGCCCGCTCCCGCCGGGCGCGTGGCGACCCGCCCGGCGGGCGGCTAGCGCCCGGCCGGCGCGAGCGGCTGCAGCATGCTGAGGCGATTGCCCTCGGTATCGCGGAAAGCCACGTACTGCCCCACGCCCGGAATCTGCATCGGCGTGCCCAGCACCTCGCCGCCGGCCTGCCCGACAGCTTGCATCGACGCCCCGATGTCAGGCACGCCGATCACCACGGACGGGTGCTGCCCCGGCATCTGCGGATCACGCGGAAAGAAGCCGCCGTTGATGGC
>SDZP01000726.1 GCA_004144935.1 Caulobacteraceae bacterium
CTGCATGGCCCGCACGAAGGCCTGGGCGACGCGGCCGACGCTGACACCCAGCACGTTCTCGCGGATCAGGGCGGCGACGTCCGGCTGCCCCTGCGACTCGCCCATGGCCAGCGCCATGTAGCCGCGCGCCAGGCCGGTCTCCTGGATGGCCAGGGTGCCCTCGGCGGCGACCTCCAGCAGGCCGCGGATCGGGCCCTCATAGGCGTCGATGCGGGCGACCAGGGCCTGGGTCGGGATGACCAGGTCCTCCTCCAGCATGGCCCGGATCAGGGTGTCCTTGCCCGGGAAGTAGCGATAGACCGCCGGCTTGGTGACGCCGACGGCGGCGGCCACCTCGTCCATGCGGCAGCCGAAGCCCTTCTCGGAGACCAGCTTGCGGGCGGCATCGAGGATCTGGCGGCGGCGCAGGTCGGCCCGCGCGCTGCGGTGGCCCGTGCTGCTGGTGGCGGCGATCGTCATATTTCACAGCCCCAGGCCGACGTTACGCGTCGGTATCGGCGGCACGATAGCGCGCTTTTGTCCAAGGGCGAGTCGCCAATCCGACGTTTGATTCCTTTTCTCCAAAGCCCCAAGGCCTGCTAGCGTCGGGTGAAATGAGTCAGATCACTGTTCTTATCCCCGGCAAGCGCGAGCAGACCAAACAGGCCAACCGCCAGGCGATCCTCGACGCGGCGCGGGAGGTGTTCGCCGAGATGGGCTACGAGACGGCGACGGTGCGCGACATCATCCGCCGCACGGAACTGTCGGTCGGCGCCTTCTACAACTACTTCCGCTCGCGCGAGGAGGTGTTCGAGGCCCTGGCCGACGACGGCGCCCGGCGCTTCCGGCCCATCCTGCGGGCTTGCTGGGAAGAGGCGACCGACTTCGAGGGCTACCTGCGGGCCGCCATCCAGGCCTATTACGACTTCGTGGTCGACGAGCACCAGAACTGGGAAGCCCGCCGTCCGGCCGGCGAGCGCCATCCGCACATCAGCATCGAGACGCCGGAGATGGAGCGGGTGTTCCAGGAGGTGCGCGACACCTTCGCCGCCGCCATCGAACGGGGTGGCGCGCCGCCGGTCGACGCCGACTACCTGGCCGCCGCCTGCATCGCCATCGCCCGCGAGGTTGGTG
>SDZP01000247.1 GCA_004144935.1 Caulobacteraceae bacterium
GCATACCGAATAGCCATGGGTGAACAGGGGGTCCGCATCGGCCTGTCGGCCGTGGTCATCGCGCTCCGGGACGGCCGGGCCTGCGTCCTGACCACGGGCGGCGATGACGGCGCCGCCGCACTGCCCTTCGGCTCCTTCGACCCGGCCCGCGACCGCACCTTCGAGCTGGCCCTGCGCGCCTTCGTGACGGCCCAGACCGGCTTCCGCCTCGGCTTCGTCGAACAGCTCTACACCTTCGGCGACCTCGGTCGGGCCAGCCCCCGCGCCACGCCGGGCCCCGAGCATCATCGGGAGGTCTCGGTCGGCTACCTGGCCCTCACCGCCGACGCCGCCGATCCCGCCCTCGCCGACGCGCGCTGGACCCCCGTGCTGGACGTCTTCCCCTGGGAGGACCGGCGTGACGGCGTCGCCGCCTGCCAGACGGCCCTGCTGGCCGGCCTGCGCGCCTGGGCCGCCGGCGACGCCCGCCGCACCGCCCGCCTCGACGCCCTGTTCGCCGCCGCGCCCGGCCAGCGCTGGAACGAGGGACAGGTGCTGGAGCGCTACGAGCTGCTCTACGAAGCCGGTCTGGTCGCCGAGGCCGCCCGCGACCTCGACAGACCCCCGCCCGCCGTCGCGCCGGGCCTGCCCATGCTCTCGGACCACCGGCGCATTCTGGCCACCGGTCTGGGCCGCCTGCGCAGCAAGCTGAAGTACCGCCCGGTCCTGTTCGACCTGATGCCGGAGACCTTCACCCTGTCCGGGCTGCAGGCCGCCGCAGAAGCCGTGGCGGGCCTGTCGCTGCACAAGCAGAACTTCCGCCGGGGGGTGGAACGCACCGGTCTGGTCGAGGCCACCGGCCTCATGTCGGCGGCCACGGGCGGCCGTCCCGCCGAGCTTTTCCGCGTCGCCGCGGGGGACCTGTCCAGCGGCGAGGCGCTGGGCCTGCCGCTTCCGGCGCTACGCTGACGATTTTCCTCAAATCCCCGCTTGCGGCGCACGCCCTCCCCCATTAGAGAAGCCGCTCGCTCGACCAAAGCGTTTCGGCCCCGCGGAGAGGTGGCAGAGTGGTCGAATGTACCGCACTCGAAATGCGGCGTGCCTTTACGGGTACCGTGGGTTCGAATCCCACCCTCTCCGCCACCGGCTTTTCCATAAAGATCAGAGACTGAACCCCACCCGGGGGTGACCGCCCGAACGCCCTCTCCCGGGTTGTGAGACGCTTGTGCGCCCGCCTCCCGGGCCGACAGGGTGTCCAGAGGGCGGAGGAACGCAAGAGGGCCGCTCCCTGTCCGGGAGCGGCCCTCTGCGCATCTGGCGACGGAGGCGGGCCGACGGAGCGATCCGCCGGCCCCCGGGACCCTACCAGCCGTATTTGACCCGCAGTTCGCCACCATGGGTCGCGCCCGCGTCGCCGAAGGCTCCGCGATAACCGGCGCCGAAGGACAGGCGATCACTGACCGCCCAGTCGTTCCCCAGTTCGATCCGCAGGCTGTCGCGCGACCAGGCGTCCAGCGGGACCAGATAGGTCGGGCTGGCGGCCCAGTCGGCGTAGCGGACACCCTGGTCGCCGATGTCCTCGAACTCGTGCGACCACTCCAGCCGCGCCGAGGGATGCAGGGTCCCGAAGCCGCGGCCCGCGATCACCCAGCGCCAGGCGGCGCCGAGGTTGGCGGAGACGCTGTCCTGTTCGACCGCATCCCAGATCAGGGAGGACAGGCCCGCCCCGGTCTCGGTGAAGCCGTCCAGCGAGATCGAACGCGCGTCGAGGCGGGCGTAGTACTCACTGACCATGGCGTCGCGCCGCACGATCCGGCCGAAGGCGGCCGAGACAAAGCGGCTGTCGCCGGAGCGGTCGCCGGAGGCATAGGCCGACGGATCACCGCCGATGCCGTCGGTCCAGCGCCGCGACGAGAAGTCGAGGTCCGACCAGCCGATGACGCCGTCGATGTAGAAGGCCTCGACCGGGCGCCAGCTGCCGTAGAGGGCGCCGGTCAGGCCATGGCCGGTCGACACCGAGCCGTTGTCGCCGATCTTCGTCTTGTCCTCGCCGTATCCGAGACCGCCACCGATGACGATCTGGTCCGAGAGCCGCACGTCCAGACCCGCGGTCACCCCTTGCGTGGTGAAGCGGTAGTCGCGTTGCCCCTGGGCATCCTGGCGGCCCCAGTCGACCGAACCGGCGGTCCAGAAGCCGAGCGATGCCCCACCCCCGGCCCCGCCATCGGCGCGAACCGTGCCGAGGGTGCTGGTCGAGGGATCGGTCGCCGCGGTGGCGGCCGGTCCAACCCGACGGTCAGCCCACAGGTCCAGACCCAGCATGTCGCGCGAACGGTCGTCACCCAGGGCGCCCGGATCGAGCCGGTCCTGCTGACGACCGCCCAGCTGGCGGCGCAGGGCTTCACGCGGATCGTTGTCGAGGTCCGCCTCTCCGCCGAAGCCGAAGTTCAGGCTGACCCCGTTGGACGAGGCGTTGGTCCCGTCATGCAGGTCCTGCAGACGACGCTGGAAGTTGTTGATCTGCGCGTCGGCGAAGCGGCGGGCGCTGGTGACCTGGCTGGTCGCCACCCCGCGCACTTCCGGATCCAGCCCCGGATCAGGACGCGCCTCGACGGTGACGGTCACCGTGCCGCTGGTGGTTCCTGCGCCGTTGCTGAGGGTGAAGCCGACCACCGCCTCGCCGGAGAAGGTTCCGGTCGGGGTGAAGGTCAGGGTGTAGACCCCGCCCGCGCCGGCGATGGTCGCCGTCCCCGCCGTGGTCGGCGAGATCGACGTGACCGCCGCCCCCGTGAAGGGGCCGCCCGGGGTGTCGCTGATCCGGACGGTGACCGGACGGCCCTGCAGGGTCTGGGCCGTCAGCGCCTGGGCGCCGGGAACCAGATTGGACACAAGGTCGATCCGACCCGCCTGCGACGTGCCGAAAGGCAGGTCGATGACATAGTCGAGCGAGGTCGGACCGCCGTTGGCGGCGCCCGGGGTGAACACGATGGTCAGGCCATCGACCGTGGCCGTTCCGAAGGCGGGGGCGCGCGTGATGCGCAGCGCCTGGAACGGGCCGCCGACCAGGGTCGCGGTCGGGTTGAAGGTGATCGAACCGTTTGACGGCGTCTGGCCACTGAGGTCGGGGGCCTTGCCCGCCACCTGGAAGGTGAACGTCAGGGGCGAGGAGTCTCCGCCGGGGCCGAAGGCCACCACGGTGACCGTGTCGGTCCCCATGAAGTTGGCTGCCGGAGTGTAGACCAACTCATAGTCGCCGGGCGCTTTTTGCGGTCCGGTCGCCCCGGACGTCTGGGCCAAGGCGACGGCCTGGGTGATGACCGCCGAGCCGTGCTGGGCCGTAACGGTGATGCGGAAGCCGTCGACCTCGCCGGCCACCTGGGCGTCCAGGTTGACCGTCACCGGCTCGGAGCCGCCGCCTGTCGATGGCGGCACGACCACCGGGTCGGTCGGCGGCGTGACCACCGGCGGCGGCGGGGTCGCCACCGTCAGGCTGACCGTCGCCGGAGCGGAGGTCCCGCCAGGGCCGGTGGCCGTATAGCTGAAGCTGTCCGGACCATAGTAGTCGGCGGTCGGCACATAGGTCGCGGAGGCCCCGCTGATCGTCACCGTCCCGTGCGCGGGGGCGGAGGCCACCGACAGGGTGGTGTAGGCGCCCGCGGGTTGCAGCGCGATCACCGTGCCCGGGCTGGCGAAGGCCACAGACACTCCCGAGACGTCTGCCGCCGTGGGCGCGGCGGGCGTAGCCACCTGGAGGCTGACCGATCCCGGAGCGGACGTGCCGCCGGGGCCGGTGGCCGTGAAGGTGAAGCTGTCGGCGCCGTAGTAGTCCGCTGCCGGGACATAGGTGACCACATCGCCGGCGATGGACACCGTCCCATGAGCCGGCGCCGAGGCGATGGCGATCGTGCTGTGAACGCCGGTGATCGAAGCCGACAGGTCGATGGCCAGGCCCACGCTGTTGTGGGGGACGGCCACGCCCGACAGGTCGGTGACGGTCGGCGCCGCCGGGGTCGCTACCGTCAGGCTGACGGTCGCGACGTTGGACGTCCCGCCCGGGCCGGTCGCCGAATAGGTGAAGGCGTCGGCGCCGTAGTAGCCGCTCACCGGGATGTAGGTGACCACGTCGCCGGCGACGGAGACCGTGCCGTGGGCGGGAGCCGCGCCAATGGCGATCGAGCTGTGCGCGCCGCCGGTCAGCGAGCCGGACAGGTCGATGGCCGTACCCGTGCTCTCATAAGCCACGGCCACGCCCGACACATCGGCCGCGATCGGCGGGTTGGCGATGACGGTGAAGCTCTGTTGCACCGGGGCCGCCGCGTTCCAGTTGGCGTCCCCGGCCTGGTCGGCGTTGATCACGCACGTCCCGGGAGCGGTGAAGCTGACCGTGTCGCCCGAGATGACGCAGCCCGTGCTGGAGCCGTCCAGAGTGTAGGTCACGGTCAGGCCGGAGGTGGCGGTCGCCGTCACAACATAGTCCGGACCGGCCACCACGGCGGACGGGGCCGTCGAGGTGAAGGTGATCGTCTGCGAGCCCTTGGCGATGGTCACCGTGGTCACCGGCGTATCGACCGTCAGCGGCTGATCGTCGGTGGCGCGGATGATGTAGCTGAAGGTCCCTGCCACGGTCGGCGTGCCCGAGACCACGCCCGTCGTCTGGTCCAGGGTCGTCCCCGGCACGAAGGCGCCGGCGCTGAGGCGGTAGTTATAGGGCGCGACGCCGCCGGAGGCCGTATTGGCCTGGCTATAGCTGCCGCCGACGATCAGGCCGGTGGCCGGTGCATCGGTGATAACGAGGGTCGCCGGGGTGACCGCAAAGCTGCGCGAGACCGACGGCGCGGCCGCGTAGCTGGCGTCTCCGGTCTGCTCCGCACGGATGGTGCAGGTCCCGGTCTGCAGCAGGGTCAGGCTCGTGCCCGAGACGGTGCAGGTCACGGCCGTATCCGAGAAGAAGGCCACGGAAAGACCCGAACTCGCCGTCGCCGACAGGGTCAGCGGCGAGTCCGAGAGCGAGGCGTCGGCCAGCGCGCCGAAGCTGATGCTCTGGCCGCCCTGGCTGACGGTGAGGCTGACCGTCGCGAGGTTCGAGGTCCCGCCCACGCCGGTGGCCGTATAGGTGAAGCTATCGGTCCCGGCATAGCCGGCGGCGGGCGTGTACGTGACCACGTCCCCCGCGATGGAGGTTGTGCCGTGCGATGGCCCCGAGCCGATCGCCAGGCTCGTATGGCTGCCCGTGATCGAGCCGGACAGGTCGATCGCCGTGGCGGTATTGAAGCCGACAGTCACTCCGCTCAGGTCCGTTGCGACCGGCGCCGTTGCATAGGTGAACTGGTCGGCCGCGCTGGTGGCGCTGGTGCCGCCCGTGGTCGTGACGCGGATATCGACCGTGCCCGTCCCGGCCGGAGCTGTGGCGGTGATCTGGGTGGCGCTGTTGACCGTGAA
>SDZP01000727.1 GCA_004144935.1 Caulobacteraceae bacterium
TCGGCAATGGCGGCCTGTTCGCGTCCGCGACCTGGATCGTCGACGCCGACGAACGGGCCCATGCCTTCCGGCCCGAGGCGCGGGCCGAGACCCTGGCGTTCGGCGCCTATGCGGCCCTGGAGACGGCGCCGACGACCCTGCTGAAGGATGACGCGCCCTACGACGTGTTCGGGGACGGCTCGGTGATGCTGATCGCGACGCCAGGCCATACGCCCGGACACCGGGTTCTGCTGGTCAAGTTGGCCAAGGCCGGACCGGTGCTGCTGACCGGCGACATGTGGCATCTGGCCGAGAGCCGGGCCGGGCGCAAGGTGCCGCGCTTCAACGTCGACCGGGCCGCGACCCTGAAGTCGATGGACGCCGTCGAGGCCCTGGCCAGGGAGACCGGGGCGATGGTGGTGCGCGAGCACGTGCAGGAGGATTTCGACGCCCTGCCGACGTTTCCGGCCGGGCTGGACTGACCATGGCGGTGACCCTGCGGCCCCTCACGGCGGTGGACGGCGAGACGGTGCTGGCCTGGCGCAACAGCGCGGCGGTGGCGCCCTACATGTATTCCGAGCACGCGATCACCGCGGAGGAGCATGCCGCCTGGCTGGCGCGGGCGCTCGAAGGGGGCGACCGGCGGTTCTGGATCATCGAACTGGATGGGACCGGGGTCGGGCTGGCGAACCTGGCGCGGATCGACGCGGCCAATTCGAAGGCCGAGTGGGCCTTCTACCTGGCCGATCCGGCGACGCGGGGGCGCGGGGTCGGGGCGGTGGTGGAGTTCCTGGTGCTGAGCTTCGTGTTCGAGCGCCTGAGGCTGAACCGGCTGTGGTGCGAGGTGCTGGTCGAGAACGAGGCGGTGTGGAAGACGCACGAGGGGTTCGGCTTCACCCGCGAGGCGCTGTTTCGGGCGCATGTGCAGAAGGCCGGCGTGTTCCGGGACGTGGTGGGGCTGGGGATGCTGAGCGCCGACTGGCCGGCGGCCAAGGATGCGGCGCTGGCGCGGCTGGAGGCGAAGGGCGTGGACGCCGGTGAGCTGGCGGCGGCGCTGGACGGGATGGGCGGCTAGTAGCTGAGCTTGGGGTACCAGTCCGCGCCCCGCCCTTCGGGCGTCAGGTCAAGGA
>SDZP01000728.1 GCA_004144935.1 Caulobacteraceae bacterium
GCCGGTGCCTGAAGGGTGAGAGGGTGCGGGGTATGACATTGCGGCTGCCGACCACCCTCTCCACCGATTCGGACGCCGCGGCGGTCGCGGCTCTGACGCGGTATTACGACCGCCCGTATCTGGGCGACGACGCCTACGTCGGCGCGCACTTCGATTCGTGGTCGAGTACCGGTGATCGGGCGGGGGAGGCGGACCGGTTCACCGCGGACGACCTGGTCGCGGTGACATTCCTGTCGGTGCAGATTCCGCCGACGGCGGCGCGGGCGGTCCTGCACACCCGGGCGGAGGCGCTGAACGCCCTTCTGGCGGCGGTAGGCCCGGATCGGGACCTGGTCGACGAACCGGACCCGCTGACCCCGGGGTGGCCCGCCTGGGACCTGGAAACGGCCCTGTGGGCGCTGCCGGGGATCGGCCGGACGAAGGCAACGAAGCTGATCGCCCGCAAACGCCCCCGGCTCTACCCGATCTGGGACTCGGTGGTCAGTCAGGTCCTGGGCACCGAGCGATCGCACTTGAACCCGGTCCGGGAGGCCCTCCGCGCCGACGACGGGGCATTACATAACCGGCTGGAGTCGCTCCGCGGGGAGGCGGGCCTCCCGGAGGAGATCTCCGCGCTCCGCGTGTTCGATGTGATCGCGTGGATGGACGGCAAGAACCGCCGCCTGGGCGAGTCCTCTGACCTGGAAAGATGACACGTCCCGGACTGAGGGGATGTGCCGCGGCTCAGGAGCGGGTGAAGCGGGATCTGAGTTTGTGTATGCCGACCATGATCTTTTCTGCGGTGCTTCCGGGTCCGGGGAGCATGCCCAGCTGTATGGCGATGTCGTTCATGTTGACGATGATCCGCAGTTTGGCGATTTTGCCGTCGCGGTATTCGTGGATGTCGACGCCGTCGAATTCGATCTGTTTGCCGGTGGCGGGGATGCCGGGCGGGTCGATGGGGCCCTGGTGGGTGGCGGTCGCCTTCCACCAGTAGGCGGCGCGGGGGCCGTCATCGGCGATGTGTGGGCCGGCGATCAGCTCGAAGGTCAGGTCGGGGAACGCGCGCCAGGTGTGGTCGAGGAATTCGCGTACGTCGGCTTTGCCGCGCATGGTCTTGGGCC
>SDZP01000729.1 GCA_004144935.1 Caulobacteraceae bacterium
CCGGCCCGCACCTCCTCGACCGGCACGCCCCGCGCCCGCGCCCGGGCGATCACCGCGCCGCGCGTGATCCCGTCCAGCACCCCGCAATCCAGGGCCGGGGTCAGCAGCCGCCCGCCCTGGCTCCAGAACAGGTTGGCCGCCGCCGCGCAGGCCAGCTGACCCGCCGTGTTCAGCATCAGGGCCTCGGCCCCGCCCGCTTCCCGCCGGGCCAGCACATTGTCGAGGTAGCTGAGGGTCTTCAGCCGCGAGGCCGGCGACTGCTCGTTCCGCCGGACGCCGACCGTCACCAGGTCGACCGGCCCGGTCGGCGGCGGCGAGGCGCTGGCGGTGGCGAACAGCCGCAGCTGCGCCTGGGCCGGCCGGTCCAGCCCGCGACCGCCCGATCCCGCCGTCAGGGTCAGGCGCACCGCCGCCCGGCTGAGGCCGGCGTCGGCCACCGCCTGCTCGCAGAGCCGCAGCGCCATCGCGCCATCGGGCGAAGGCAGGCCCAGGGTCGCGCAGCCTGCCGTCAGCCGCATCAGGTGCGCCGCCCAGTGCTCCAGCACCCCGCCCCGGGCGAGGATGGTCTCGAACAGGCCGTCGCCGAGCAGCAGGCCGCGGTCGTCGTGCGGCACTGTCATGTCAGGGCCCCCTGGAGGGCGGCGATCTTGGCCTCGGTCTCCAGCCGCTCAGCGCGCGGATCGCTGTCGGCGACGATCCCGGCCCCGGCCCGGGCCTCCACCCGCCAGCCGTCGCCACGCCGGGCGAAGGCGGCGGTGCGGATCAGCACGCTGCTGTCGAAGGCCCCGTCGGCGCCCGCCCAGAACAGCGAACCGCAGTAGGGCCCGCGCGGCGGCTCCAGGCCGGCGATGACCTTCATCGCCTGCACCTTCGGGGCCCCGGTCACCGAGCCCGGCGGAAAGGCGGCGCGCATCAGGTCGATGGCGGTCAGGCCCGGCGCCAGCCGCGCCGCCACGGTCGAGACCAGATGGTGCACATTGGCGAAGCTCTCGACCGCGAACAGCTCCGGCGTGGTCACCGAACCGGCCGGGCTGACCCGCGCCAGGTCGTTGCGCATCAGGTCGACGATCATCAGGTTCTCGGCCCGGTCCTTGTCGCTGGC
>SDZP01000248.1 GCA_004144935.1 Caulobacteraceae bacterium
GGCCTGGACCTCGACCTGGCGGAACAGGGCGTCGAGGTCCTCGCGGGAGACGTCGAGCAGTTCGCCGTAGTGGCGCAGGGCGGCGTCGACGTCGGCCAGGGTGAAGCCGACGCGCTGGTCAGGCCCGGGGTCGGCGGTATTGCGCGGGGCGGGCGGCAGGGCGTGGGCGACGTGGGGGTAGGAGCGGCCGGACAGGGTGTTGAAGACCAGGGCGACCAGCAGCAGCAGTACTGAGTTCAGGGCGACGGGCACAAGCACGAAGCCGTAGCCCGCGGCCAGCACCACCGGTCCGCCGACGGCGGTGGTCAGGGCGACGGCGCCTCCGGGCGGGTGCAGGCAGCGGCAAAGGCTCATCAGCAGGATGGCGCTGGCTACGGCGGCAGCGGCGGCCAGGGTCGGGTCCGCGATCAGCTGCACGCAGGTGACGCCGGCCAGGCCGGAGATGACGTTGCCGCCGAGGATCGACCAAGGCTGGGCCAGCGGGCTGGCCGGGACCGCGAACAGCAGCACGGCGCTGGCCCCCATCGGGGCGATCAGCAGGGGCAGGGCGCCGGCGTCGGGGATGGCCAGATGGGTGACGAAACCCGTGACGGCGATGCCGATCAGGGCGCCGAGGAAGGCTTTGAGGCGCTCGGCCAGCGGCTGGGCCGCAGACTGGGGCAGGAATCGGCGCAGGTACGCAAGCATCGCTCAGGCTTTTTGGGCAGGGATGATCCGGCCGCAAGCCCGGATCGGCGGCGGGCTATCGAAGCGGGCAGACCATTATACCGCTTTCTGGCGTCGTAAAGGGCTTGTAGAGCAAAGAATATTCAATATTTTCAGCGCGTTGACGGCAATATGGCGTTGCTGCGGCGTTGAGTTTCGGCCCCGGCGAGTCGCCAAAACAGTCATGGGCGCGTTGAGGTAATGTTCCGCTTTCTTTGCCCTCCCGCATCATGTTTCGCGCCGTTGCCGGTCGAGCGGCTGCGGACCGCGGATTCGGGCGATGAATATGTCTAGACATATTCATGTCAGGTCCCGAACAGCGCCTCGTGGCGGGCCTGGATGGCCGGCCAGAGGGTGGCGGCTTCGGGCAGGTCGAGGGCGAAGTCGGTCTTGAGGGTGGCGACATAGTCGTCGGCGTCGGCGATCAGGCTATCGTTGGCGCCGTCGGCGGTGAACACGCGCAGGGTGCGGCCGCGCAGGACCAGCAGGCGGTCCGGCTGGTGACGCTGGACGACGGCGTTGAGGACGAAGTTGGAGGCGGGGTCGGTCTGCAGCCAGTGGCAGCGGCCGGCCAGCGCCTGTTCGTCGGCCGGGCCGATCTGGAAGTCGAAGCTGGGGGCGCCGCCGGCGGGGTGGTTGTGCAGCCGCCACCAGCCGCCCGGCGTCTCCTCCAGGCGATAGGCGAACAGACCGGCGTCGACCGGGCCGGCGGCGATGGGATAGGGATCGACCGGGCCGTCGCCGAAGCCGACGTCGGCCATCCAGGGACCGTCCGGCAGGTCAACGCGGAGGATCAGGTGGTTGCCAACGGCGATGTCGCCGTCCTGCTCGCGGCGCACCCCGGCCATCATGCGGGTGACCTTGAAGCCGATCTCGCCCAGCGCCCAGCCGAGCAGGCCGTTCATCTCGTAGCACCAGCCGCCGCGCCGCCGGGTGACGATCTTGTCGAAGGCGGCGGCCGGGTCGGTGACGACGGGGCGGCCGAGCTGGACGTCGAGGTTCTCGTAGGGGATGGCGAAATGGTGGGCGCGGTGGATGGCCCGCAGGGTGGCGAGATCGGGCGCGACGGGGCCGGTGTGGCCGATGCGGTCGAGGTAGGCGGCGAGGGTCATGTGCGGGCCCTGATGTCGGCGTGGGCGGCGGTGACGAGGGCCTGCAGGGCCGCCTCGTCGGCGGCTTGGCCCCAGCGGAGCTTGACGTGACGCATGCGCTTGCCCGAACCCTCCAGCAGGCCGGCGGGGTCGGGCAGGTCGGCGCCGTGGAAGAAGCCGACCGCGGCATGGGCGGTGAAGCCGGCGGTATAGGCGAAGGCGGCCTCGCCGAGACAGGCGGTGGGGGCGCCGTCGTGCAGGATCTCGCGGTGCTCGGGGCCGAGGGCGCGGAGAGTCTCGAACCAGGGGCGGACCAGATCGCGCAGCGGATCGGCAGCCTGGAACCAGGCGTCTACGTCCGGGTGGCGCGGACGGGCGCCGGGGAGGAGGAAGAGGCTCACGAGAGAGAGATTGAGCGGCGACGCGGGATGAGTCGAGGGGGACAGGTTGCGTGCGCGAGCGCGCTACCTGTCCCCGGTTTGCGCGAGGAGCTGCGGCGGGGCGCGGTCCAGCCGCGGTGCGAACCGGCTGGGGTGAGCCTGGTCTGATCGGCGGCGCTGATCGGGGACAGGTAGCGTGCTTTGCACGCAACCTGTCCCCAGCGGATCAATCCTTCTTGGCCATGCCCATAGCTTCCAGGATCTCAGGGCGGATGTTGTCCGTGCCCTTTTCCTGGATGTGCTGGGCCACCCGCATGCCGACGGCGGCCATGGCTTCGCCGATGAAGCGGGGGCGGTTCTCGGCGGCCCATTTCAGGGAAGCCTCGCGGTTCTCGTTAAGGCCCTGGAAGTTCGGCGCGACGTAGCGGGCCAGCAGTTCGTAGGACTTCTTCTTGGCCTCCCAGGGGGCCCAGTTGTGGTCCATGCAGAGGAAGGCGCCGAAGCCGCCGGACTGGGCCTGCAGGCGCTCGATCTGGGCGATGGCGTCCTCCGGCGTGCCGATGACGGCCATGCCCGAGGCGATCAGCGCGTCGACGGGGTCGGTGCCATCCTGCGGGGCCAGCGGCAGGGCGGCGACCTCGCGGAAGTAGTAGAGCCAGTCCTCGAGGCCGAAGCGGACGTCGGCGCGGGCCTGTTCGCGGGTCTCGGCGATGTGCACCGGGCCGACCAGGCGCCACTTGCCGCGGTCCATGCTCGTGCCGCTGTCCTTGGCGGCCTCCTCGGCGATGGCCCAGTTGGAGGCGAGGGCGTTGAAGCCGCCCGACTGGGTGGCCCCGATGCTGAGCAGGCCGACGCCGTGCTTGCCGGCCGCCTTGGCGCCGGTGGGCGAGACCTGGCTGGCGACACAGATCTCGACGCTGGGCCGGCTGTAGGGGGTCATCTGCAGGCGGGCTTCGTTGAGCTCGAACCAGTCGGTCTTCACATTGACCTGCTCGCCGCGCAGCAGGGGGACGAGGGTGTCGATGGCCTGGTCCATACGGTCGCGCTGGGCGCTGACCGGGATGCCCATCATGAAGGCGTCGCTCGGCAGGGCGCCGGGGCCGACCCCGAACATCACCCGGCCGCGGGTGATGTGGTCAAGCTGGTTGATGCGATCGGCCAGCATCAGGGGGTGATGGTAGGGCAGGGACGAGACGCCGGTGCCGAGGCGGATGTGTTTGGTGCGCTCGGCGGCGGTGGCGATGAAGAGTTCGGGGGAGGCGATCAGTTCGTAGCCGGCCGAATGGTGCTCGCCGATCCAGGCCTCCTCGAAGCCCAGGCGGTCCATGTGCTGGACCAGCTCCAGGTCGCGCTCGAGGGCGAGGGTGGGGTTCTCGCGAAGCGGATGGAAGGGGGCGATGAAGGCGCCGAAGCGCAGTTTCGGACCGGCCATGGTTGAAGTCTCTTCCCGAAGTCTCTTGTGATTGACGGGCACCTTTACGCGGAGAACGGCGGTTGGGAAGGGTGACTTGGCGGAAAGCCGGCCGCGATTCATTCTCCCGCTTGCCGGGATAAGGTGGCCCCCGAAGGGGGGCGGATGAGGGCAGCGCCGGCGGTTGACGGCTTGCGCGTTTCAGACCAATGTTCGCGGGATGTTCCCACCGACCGTCAACCGGACGCGCGCAGAGATCATGCGCAAGGAGCCGACATTCGCCGAGCGGGCGATGTGGGATCGCTTGCGCAATCGCAAGCTGGCAGGGCTGAAGTTTCGGCGGCAAGTCCCAATCGGCCGTACATAGCCGACTTCCTGTGCAAGGAGGCGCAGCGGGTTGTCGAACTGGATGGGCCGAACCACGAGGACACCTACGATCTCAAGCGGGATCGGTGGCTAGTGGGGCAGGGCTACCGGGTTCTGAGGTTTGCCAACCGTGATGTTGCTGGTCGGGTAGATTGGGTGCTGGAGGCGATCGGGGTGGCGGCAGGGGGATAGACGTCGTCGGCCGGTGCTGCCCTCATCCGACCCCCTTCGGGGGCCACCTTCTCGCGGCAAGCGGGAGAAGGATCTGTGATCCGGCCGCCGCTTACGTCGCCGCCGCCTCGAGCATGCGGATCACCGCCGTTTCGAAGGCGCGCTGTGATTTGCCGGCCTTCAGCTTGAGGGTGCGGTTGGTGAAGGCTTCGGTGATCAGGGGGTGGATGTAGGATTTGCGGCAGACGGTGGGGGTGTTGCCGAGGCGTTTGGCGACGTCCTTCACGCAGGCGGTGATGGTGGCCTTGGTGGCGGTGGTGTCGCACTGGTCGCTGAGGATGCGGGCGGCCTCGACCGTGCCGGCCCAGGTGCGGAAGGTCTTGGCGGTGAAGTCCTCGCCGGTCGCCTCGCGCAGGTAGTCGTTGACGTCGCCGGAGGTGACGCCGCAGATCGAGCCGTCATCGGCCTTGTACTGGAACAGCCGCTGGCCGCGCAGGTCCTGGCAGGCCTTGACGATGCGGGCCAGGCGGCGGTCTTCGAACTTCGTGCAGTGGGTCTTGCCGCTCTTGCCCTTGAACTCGAAGACGCCGCCGACGCTGTTCAGCCTGGCATGGCGGTCGCGCAGGGTGGTCAGCCCGAAACTCTTGTTGGTCCTGGCGTACTCGTCGTTGCCGACGCGGATCAGGGTCTGTTCCAGCAGGCTGACGACGGCGGCGACGACCTTTTCCTTGGGCAGGCCCTTCTTGCGCAGGTCGGCCTCGACCCGCTTACGCAGGCGGGGCAGGGCGCGGCCGAAGGCGGCGACCCGGCCGTACTTGGCCTCGCCGCGGTGGCTGCTCCAGTCGTCGTGGTAGCGGTACTGCTTGCGGCCCTTCTCGTCGCGGCCGGTGGCCTGGATATGACAGCCGGGGCGGGGGGCGATCCAGACGTCGGTCCAGGCCGGGGGGATGACCAGCTTCTCGATACGGTCGAGGGTGGCGGCCGCCTCGATCCTGCGGCCCATCTGGTCGTAGTAGGCAAAGCCCTTGCCCTGCTTGCGGCGGGCGAAGCCGGGGCCGTCGTCGCTGCAGTAGATGAGGCCCTCGGGCAGGTCTTCGTGCGGGAGTTCACCGTCGCGGGGCATCAATTGGCCTTCAGTTCGGAGGCGGACTTGAGGACCCGGTCGCCGTCCTCCTGCTTGATCAGATAGGCGGGATCGTCCTCGGTGGCGTCGCGGGTGACCTTCGCGCCCTTGATGGTGCGGGTG
>SDZP01000249.1 GCA_004144935.1 Caulobacteraceae bacterium
CCGCGGTCAGGGCGTCGATGACCTTCACGAAGCGCTCGGCCGGCATCGGCAGCGACCCGGCCGGCACGAGGCGGGTGAAACCGCCGGCCATGCTGCGCCAGCCGGCGGCGGTGGCCTCGGCCCGCTGCTTGAGGAGGTCCGGCCGGGTCATCAGGTGCAGCTGGATGGCGGCGGTCAGGGCCCGCCGTTGCAGCCGCTCGCGCGCGTGGGCGAACACCGCCTGGCCCAGCAGCCGCATCTGCACCTGCAGCGGCGCGCCGGGCTGGAACTGCACCGACACCGGCGCGGTCTCCTGTTCCATGACCGCCATGAACAGGGCGTCGCGGCTCTCGAAGTTGCCGTGGAAGGCGCCGCGGGTCATGCCAGCCCGGGCGCAGATCTCGTCGAGCGAGACGCGGTCGAAGCCCTTCAGGGCGATCAACTCGGCGGCGGCGGAGACCAGGGTCCGGCGGGTGCGGAGGCGCTTGTCGCCCCTGGTGGCAGGCGAGCGCAGGACGACGGCGGCGGATTCGTCGGTGGTCATGGAAGGGAGATACGAAGCGGTATCTTTGGCGGCAACCGGCTTTTCACGCCAAACGCGGATTTCAGCCGGCACGATTGAGCGTTTAGCCTGCCTTTTCAACAGGTTGTCCGCCGCGCGCCGCGCCGGACGGGTGTACAAAGCGTTGGGGTCCAATAGAGGTTTGGTTGAGGTTTGGGCCATTCTGCATAGGGGGTCGGATGGAGGTTCTGTGCCGGCGTAATCGTCATTCAGACGGCGCTGAAGCCGGGCGAGGCGGTCGCTGGCGACCGGGAGGTTCGAGACAGGAGATGTGTCGGGCATGGGGCTCACCGGCCGCGGGGCTTATCGAAGCGGCGGACTATTATCCCACGCCCGGGCGTGAGGGGTGACCCGGAGCGCCGTCGTCGCGCGAACGCCGGGTCAGGCCTGAGACACGGCGATGGTCGAGGGCAGCGGACGGTAGTCGGCGACCTTGAGCTCGTAGGCCACGCGCCCGTCCTGCTCCTCGCCGAGCTTCGCAAAGCCCATGCGGTCGAAGAAGGTCTCGACCATGCCGTTCTTCGGGGTGCGGATGAACTCGCCCTCCAGCACCTCGACCCCGGCGGCGGCTGCCCGGGCGACCAGCTGGTTCATGATGGTCTGCTCGACGCCGCGTTCCAGCACCCGGCAGGACATCAGCCAGCTGTCGATGGTCCAGCGGGCCGGGTCCGGCTTCCGGACGATCACCACGGCGATCATGCCCTGGTCGGCGAAGCGGTCGACGAGGCGGATCTGCCAGCCGATGACGTCCGGGTCGGACTCCACCGCCTCCACCGCGGCGTCCGTATAGCGCCGGGTGGTCAGGTTGAACTGGTTGGACTTGTTGATCAGCTGGGCGATGCGGGCGCGGCCGACGGCGTCGAAGGGCGCGATGGTCATGCGCATGTCGAGGGAGCGCAGATAGGCCTCGTAGGCGGCCGGGTCGCTCCTGGCGGCCTGCCGTTCGCCCAGCTGCTTGTAGGTCTCGGCGCGGCCGAGGTCGTCGGCCCCGAGCGGCAGGTGCTCGAAGGCGCCGCTGGCGGCGACCATGCGGGGGTACCAGGACGGGTCCTCGCCGACCTCGATGACGGTGACGCCGGGCAGCGCCTCGCGCACCCAGGCCCGCTCCACCGGATTGTCGTCGAGGAAAACCAGGGACTCGACGCCGAGGTTCAGGGCCTGGGCGATTTCCTTCAGGGCCGTGGCCTTGTCGCCCCAGCTGGCCTTGAAGACGGCGATGTGTTCGGGCCGCAGCAGCATGTCGGGGTGTTCGGAGAAGGGACGCAGGGCGACCGCCTCGGTGTTCTTCGAACAGACCGCCAGCACCACCCCCCGGGCCCGCAGGTCGAGGGCCAGGCGCTGGACAGCCAGGAAGGCCTCGCCGCGAGCCGAGCCCTGGCCGATGACGATGCCCTCGACGCCGTCGTCGCCGATGACCCCGCCCCAGACGGTGTTGTCGAGGTCCAGCACCAGGGCGCGGCCCGAGCGGCCGACCATGGCCGCCAGCAGGGCGCAGAGGTTGTCGGCGGCGACAGGACCGTTCTCGACGGCAAACGGCGTCTTGGCATGGTGGTACATGGCCGGATCGGACCAGCGATCATGGCCGATGCGCGCCGCCAGGGCCGCCAGGTCCCAGACCAGCCAGCCGCCAGCCGCGGCGCCGTCGGCGATGTCGGCGTTCAGCCTGGCGATGAACCGGCCCGCCGAGCCGGCCGTGCCGGCGTCGGCCGAGGCCAGGCTGTGGTCGGGCAGGCTGGGCGCGGTGGCCAGGACCACCGGGGCCAACAGCCGGGCCCGCAGGTTGCCGACCAGGGTCCTGAGGCGGTCGGCGGACTCGGCCAGGCGGCGGGCCTCGTCCCCGGCGTCCAGCAGGGGGCCGCTGATCGGAAAGGCGGCGGCATCGAGCAGCAGGATCACCGCGTCCAGGGGCTCGTCGCCCTCCAGCCCCGCGGCGCCGGCGGCGATGGCTTCGACCGAATTGAACGGCGGGACGACGACGTCCAGCAGCAGGCCCCGGGCGAGGCCGGCCGCCTTCAGGTCCGCCGCCAGCGCCTCGACCATGGCGTTGCTGAGCAGGGCGATGCGCATGGGGCGCAGGCCCGGCAGGCGGTCCCGGTGCGGCCAGAGCCGGCCGGCCAGCTTGCCGGTCTTGAACTGCTCGATGGGGCCCAGCCGCTGGTCGGCCAGGCGGCGGGCCTCGACGCCGGTGGCGGCCCAGTCGTTGTCCTCGGCGCCGAGGCGCTTGAGCAGCGCGGTCTGCCGCGCCGACCAGTCGGCCTCCAGCGGCCGGCGCCACGGGAAGGGAGACGCCGGCGCCGTCATGCCTGGGGCACGAGGCTCTGGGTCTTGCCGGTGGCGATGGTGCGGTCGGCGGTCTGGATGGTGAACTTGCCCGACAGGACGCGCGCCGGCTCGGAGACATGCACCACCTCCAGCCGCAGCACGGCCGGCTCATCGACGAACAGCGGCTGGCGGTAGTCGATGCTCCAGTGCATCGACACCCCCTTCGACCCCGGCAGGTGGTTGCCGACCACGTGGCTCAGCTGGGCCAGCATCAGACCGCCGTAGACGATCACCCCGCGATAGCCGGCGGCTTTTGCATAGGCCTCGTCGGTGTGGATGGCGCTGCGGTCGCCCGAGAGGGTGGCGAAGGCCTCCATCGCCGCCTGGTCGATGACGAACGGGTGCTCGTGGACCGCGCCGACCTGCGGAAGCATGTCAGGCCTGCTTGGCGGCGACGAGGTCCGCCAGTTCGCCCAGGTTCTTCAGGCCGGAGAATTCCTCGGTGGTGAAGCGCACGCCCAGCACCTGCTCGACCATGACGAACAGCTGCACGTTGGCCAGGCTGTCCCACTGGCTGACCTGCTCGGCGTTCAGTTCGGGACCCACGGGGCCTTCGTACTCGTCGAAGACCGTCCTCACGCACTCGGTGAGGCCTTCCATGATCTCGTCTCGGGTCACGCTTTAAGCTCCGGTTTGATGCCGATGACGGCAGTGGATATGGCCAGGCCCATCTTGCGGGCCCGCTCGAGGCTGGCGCCGCTGGTCGGCGAGAAGAGGGTTCCCTCGATCTCGAAACCGGCGGCCCGGACATGGTCGACGACCTCTTCGGGCGTCTTGAAGAGGATCAGGTGATCGGGGGCGGGGGAATTGACCGGCGCGTTTATGAACGCCCGGCCGCCCGGCTTCAACACCCGGAAGATGGCCTCCAGGGCGGGGGCGGCCTCCTCCATATGCTCCAGCACCTCCGAGAAGGTGACCGAGTCGAAGGTATTTTCCGGGCCGCTGAACATGTCGACCAGGTCGAGGTCGACGGGGCGGCCGAGGCCCACCGAGCGGAAGGTGTGGCGGACGAGGTCGAGGCTGGTCTCGGAAATGTCCCAGCCGGAGACGGACCCGGCCTTGGAGTATTCAGCGGCGTAGTAGAGGAAGAGGCCGTGGCCGGGACCGATTTCCAGGTGCTTGCCGCCGGCCGGCACGGTGGGCAGGTAGGTGTCGCGGAAGTAGCGCATGACCTGGGTGTGGTTGCGCCACCAGAGCTGCGACATCAGCAGGCCGTTCATGTACCGCGTCATGTACTCGCGGTTGGCGTAGACCTCGCGGTTGGCCTCCTCGAAGGTCGACAGGCGGTAGCGGCCGGTGCGGCGGAAGGCGATCTCCTCCTCGATGACGATCTCGGCCAGCCAGCGGTAGTCCTCGACATAGCCCTGGAGGTTGTCGCCGACGATCGGCGCGATCGTTTTGGTCAGCGCCTCGCAGAATTCCAGGTCGGCGGCGTCGTCGTCGCGGAAGCGGCGCTCGAGATAGCCGCGATGCTCCGGGAAGGCCGCGACCTGCGCCTCGTAGAAACTCGCCAGCGTGGGGTATTCCGGACCGATCATCGCGCCCTCGAAAGACTAGTATTGAAAGGCCAGCACGCGGCGACGGAGGTCCCGCGCGTAGGCGTCGAAATTCTGCGGCGTCAGCTGATGCTCACCAGCCCCGATCGCCTTTAGCATGTAGCGGTAATGCGCGGCCTGGAGAACATGTCCGGGGTCGCTGTAGTTTTCCGCGTCCTGCACCAGCCAGGGCTCGTCGAAGGCGAAGATCCGCACCCCCGGCAGCCCGGCCATCGCCTCGACCGCGCAGCGGCGCAGGACCAGGTGGTCGGCGATCGAGGGGCGGATCTTGGACAGCGACGGGTGGGTGGCCACCGAGGAATAGAAGCTGAGGTGATAGGGCGGCACCACGATGTCCAGGGTGCGGCCCTGGGCGCTAAGCTTGCGGGCGAAGGGCGCCAGGGTGTCGCGCAGCGGCGCGAAATCCTGGCAGGTCAGGCGGGCCGGGGCGGCGACGATGTCGCGCGCCTCCGCCACCGCCCGGCGCATCTGGGCGACGCCGCGGGGGGAGTGGCCCCGCACCCGGACCCGCTCGGTCAGGGTCTCGTGCGCGGCGTAGCCTTCGTGGCCCGGCTGGATGGCGCCGGTGGTGGCAAGGCCCCAGGACAGCCGCAGGGCCGTCATGTCGTTGGCCAGGAAGTGGTCGCCCGGCCTGTCGCCGTAGATGTGGAAGGGAAAGCTGGCCCGCGCCTCGCTGGCCGGCAGCATGTAGGTGTAGTCGAGGGCGGTGATCACATGGCGCACGCGGGGCATCTCGTCGGCCACCTTGTGCAGCACCAGGGCGACGTCCTTCGGCCGGCTGCCGTAGTAGGCGAAGTTGCCCGGGTGGCGGGCGTAGGGCAGTAGCCGAGCCATGTCCTTCGGGCGGAAAGCGGCCGAGGTCGAGCCGCCGACCACCAGGGTGTCGTAGTCGCCGCGGCCGGCGAGGTTCAGCAGGTAGGGCGCGAGATCGGGGGACTGGGCCTC
>SDZP01000250.1 GCA_004144935.1 Caulobacteraceae bacterium
ACTACGAGGAGACCCCGGCGAACAGGGCCGCCCCCAGCGCCGTGGTCTCCTCGTAGTTCACCCGGAACACCGGCAGGTTGGTCAGGTCCGCCAGCCGCTGGCAGAACCAGGCGCTCCGCGACATTCCGCCGTCGATCCGCAGTTCCGCCGCCTCGCCGAACGCCTCGGCCGCGTCCGCCTGCATCGCCTCGATCAGGTCCCGCGTCTGCAGGGCGCAGGCGTCGAAGGTCGCCGCCGCGATCTCCGCCAGCCCGGCGTCCCGCGTCAGTCCGAAGATCGCCCCCCGGGCGTCGGCGTCCCACCAGGGCGCGCCAAGGCCGGTAAAGGCCGGCACCACCACCACCCCGCTGCCGGGCCTGGCGGTGCGCGCCAGCGCCTCGGCCGCGCGGGGTCCGCCGGTCATCCCCAGGCCCTCGCCCAGCCACTGGATCGCCGCCCCGGCCACGAAGATCGAGCCCTCCAGGGCATAGGTCACCCGTCCGCCGACCCGCGCCGCGACCGTCGTCAGCAACCGCGACCGCGAGACCGGCCGCGTCTCGCCGGTGTTGAGCAGCATGAAGCAGCCCGTCCCGTAGGTGGCCTTCATCTCGCCGGCCCGGATACAGCCCTGTCCCATCAGCGCCGCCTGCTGGTCGCCGGCCACGCCCCGGATCGGCACCGCCGCCCCCAGCAGCTCGGCCGTCGTCTCCCCGTAGTTGTCGGCGCAGTCGAGAACGGTGGGCAGCAGCGCCGCCGGCACCTCGAACATCTCCAGCATCTCGTCCGACCAGGCCTGGGCCGCGATATCGAACAGCAGCGTGCGGCTGGCGTTGGTGGCGTCGGTGGCATGCACCGCCCCGCCGGTCAGCTTCCAGATGCACCAGGTGTCCATCGTTCCGGCCAGCAATTCGCCGGCCTCGGCCCGCTTGCGGGCTCCGGGCACCTTGTCGAGCAACCAGGCGATCTTGGTGCCCGAGAAATAGGGATCGAGCAGCAGGCCGGTGACCTCCGTCACCCGGGGCTCGACCCCGGCCTGGACCAGCGCCTCGCAGGCGTCGGCGGTCCGTCGGTCCTGCCAGACGATGGCCGGATGGATCGGCCGCCCGGTCTTCCTGTCCCAGACCACCACCGTTTCGCGCTGGTTGGTGATGCCGATGGCCGCCACCTCGCCCGCCGCCCGGCCGGACTTGCTTAACGCCTCGCGCAGCACCGCCTGCACCGCCGTCCAGATCTCGTCGGCGTCATGCTCGACCCAGCCGTCGGCCGGATAGCTCTGCCGCAACGGCCGGCTGGCCTCGGCCAGCGGCTTGCCGCCGGTGTCGAAGACGATCGCCCGGGTGCTGGTCGTGCCCTGGTCCAGCGCGAGCATCACCTTGTCGGCCATGAAGTCTCTCCATGCGAGTTCTGAAGACTCGCTCTCGGTTTTAAGCATGTTTTCATGCCGGGCGGTCACGGTGAAGATGACCTCAGCGATTCGGGGATGCCCGTGGCGTTAGCCGCTCAGACCGCCGACCTGCTCGACCTGGCCCGCAATCGCGCGCCGGCCGCGCGCGAACGCCTGCTCGAAAGCATCATCGGCCTCTGTAATGCGGCGTCCAGCGTCATCGACACCGACAGCGTGCAGGGCCTGCTCGGCTCCATCTTCATGCAGCTGGTCTCGGAGGCCGAGCGCGACATCCGCATCCGGCTGTCGGAAAAGCTCTCGACGGCGACCTGGGCCCCGCCCGCCCTGATCAACATCCTGGCGCTGGACGACATCGCCGTCGCCACCCCGGTCATCGCCAACAGCCCGGTCCTGCGCGATCACGACCTGATCCGTATCCTGGTCGAGGCCACCCTCGACCACCAGATCGCCGTCGCCCGACGCGGCAAGATCACCTCCACCGTCGTCGAGGCCATCCTCGCCACCGACGAGCCGGCCGTGCTGACCGCCCTCGCCGCCAACGACAGCGCCGCCGTCAGCGACGAAGGCATGGCCCGCCTGGTCGAGAGCAGCCGCCGCCACGCCGCCCTGCGCAGCCCCCTGGCGCGCCACCCCCGCCTGTCGTCCGACCTGGCCCTGCGGCTCTATCTGTGGGTTGGCCAGTCGCTCCGGAGCGCCCTGACCGATCGTTTCCGCCTCGAACCCGGCGTCATCGACGCGGTGCTGGCCGAATCGGTGCGCGAGGCCCACGCCGCCCCCGGCGCCGGCCGGACGCCCGGCAGCCTGGCCTGGCAGGACGAGGCCGAGAACGAGCGCCGGCTGGTCGACAAGCTGAACGGCGCGGGCCAGCTGCGCCCCGGCTTCCTGGTCCGCATGCTGCGCGAGCGCAAACTCAACATCTTTGTCGCCGCCCTGGCCACCCTCGGCGGCTTCCAGCCCGACCACATCCGCCGCGCCATAGACAGCGACCGGCCCGAACTGCTGGCCCTGGCCTGCGTCGCGGTCGGCATCGACAAGGGCGCCTTCCCCGACATCCTCGAGCGCGTTCGCGAGCTGAACGGCGGCCTGCCCGGCGGCGGCGCGGACGGCACCCGCCGCGCCGTCGGCGCCTTCGGACCCTCCTTCGACAAGGATATCGCCGGCATGGCCTTCCGTCAGGCCGTCGCGATCGTTTGACATCCGGCGAGCGCTCGGGCCTTTCTGCCGGCGATGTTCGACGCCAAGCCCGCCCTCACCCGCATCGCCTTCGCCGCCAGTGACCGGCCCGAGGCGCAGGAGGCCATGCAGGCGCTCGTCGCCCGTTACGGCGCCGTGCCGGAGGCCGACGCCCAGGTCATCATCGCCCTGGGGGGCGACGGCTTCATGCTGGAAACCCTGCACCGGACCATGAAGCTGCAGAAGCCGATCTACGGCATGAATCGCGGCTCGGTCGGTTTCCTGATGAACGAATACAGCGAGGAAGGTCTGATCGAGCGGGTCAACGCCGCCGAGCGCGCCGTCATCCATCCCCTGACCATGGTCGCCATCGACAGCCACCGCCGCCAGCACCGCGCCCTGGCCCTTAACGAGGTCTCGATGCTGCGCCAGACGCGCCAGACTGCCAAGCTGCGCATCTCCATCGATGGCAAGGTGCGGATGGGCGAACTGGTCTGCGACGGCGTCCTGGTCGCCACCCCGGCCGGATCGACCGCCTACAACCTCTCGGCCTATGGCCCCATCGTCCCCATCGACGCCAACGTGCTGGCTCTCACGCCGATCAGCGCCTTTCGCCCCCGCCGCTGGCGCGGCGCCCTGCTGTCGCACAAGGCCCGGGTCACCATCGAGGTGCTGGAGGCCGACAAGCGCCCGGTCAGCGCCGTCGCCGACAACTTCGAGGTCCGCGACATCGTCGAAGTCCATATCGGCGAAGACCGCAGCGTCAGCATGTCGATGATGTTCGACGCCGGCCGGAGTCTGGAAGAGCGGGTCCTTGCTGAACAGTTCAGCGGCTAGCGCCAACTTCCAGTAAGCTTACCCGCGCTGGAAGGCCCGATTTTACACGTAGAGGTCACATTGACGCAGGAGTTCCAAGTGAAACCTGTGTCTCACGTGTTGTTAACTCCGAAGCCTTAGGTTTCGGAGGGTAAACGCCAATTGGAGAGGCGCGCGTGAGCAGCAACACACCGGTCCAGGTCATCAACGCGCCGAACACTCTCAAGCTACGGCTTGGCGGGGGAAAGTTTGGCGGCATCGATGCCGCGGCGATCGCCAAGGCGGAAGCAGCCCTCAAGTCGCTGTCCGGGAACTTCAGCGAGTGGATGCAGGACGAGCTGACCAAGCTCGAGGCCGCCCGTCAGGCCATCCGCGTCTCCGGCCTGAATGCTGAAACTGCCGAGGGTCTCTACTTCCGGGCCCATGACCTGAAAGGTCTCGGGGCCACCTACGAATTTCCGCTGGTCACCCGCATCGCCGCCTCGCTGTGCAAGCTGATCGACGATCCCGATACCCGCGTCGGCGCCCCGATGTTCCTGGTCGACGCCCACATCGACGCCATCCGCGCCGCCGTCCGCGACGACATCAAGACCGACACCCACCCGGTGGGCAAGGTGCTGATCACCGAACTCGAACGCCGCGTCGCCGAGATCGCGCCGCCGGAATAGGCCTCGGGACGACCGCGATGACCGACCCGCTCATGCCCCTTCGCTGGATCATCGGCGGCCGTCGCATCGCGGCCCGTTCGGTGCTGCCGGTCGAGATCATCACCACGGTTGTGCGCGCCCATGGCAATGCGCCGTTCGAGACCCCGGCCCGTGACCGCGTCTATCGCCTGAGCGGCTGGGCCTCCGCCAAGGCCGGCGCCGTCAGGATCGTCCGCAAGGGCATGCTGCCCTTCACCCCGGTCCTCAACATCCGCTTCAGTCCGCAGGACCGGGGCTCCGCCGTGGTGTTCAGTGAGGGCCTGCTGCTGAACAGCTGGTTTGTGCTGCTGTTCTACAGCGCCGCCGCCGCCGTGGTGCTGGCCACCTCCGGCGGCGATCTGGAGCCCCGCGTCGTGCTGGGGTTGCTGGTTGGTCTCGGCCTCTTCCTGGCCAATCGTTGGATCGCCCGCCACGACTTCGACCTGCTGCTCGACCACATGATGACGCTGACAGGTTCGCTTCCCGCCGATGAATGGGCGCTGGAAACCGTCGCCCGCCCGATCGTCGAGCCCGGCCGCACCTTCGGCCGCCGCCGCGCCTAGCGCACCGCCGACAGCGGCTCCTCGACCGCCCCATAGCCGGCGTCCGGCGGAATCACCAGCACCCCGCCGCCCTCGCGCTGCTCGACCAGCGGCAGCACCGTCACCAGCGTCCGCCCCGCCGCCCGCGCCGTCGCATCCTCGGCGCTGTTCGCCTCGCCGAGCAGCTGCAGATTCATCCGGGTCGGGAAGATGATCGTCCGCTCGCCCGTCTGGGCCAGCCGCAGCGCCTCCAGGGGCGGGATCCATTCGGCGTCCACCGTCTCACGGCCGTCGCAGGAGGCCAGCTGTTCGTCGGTCGCCGTGGCCAGGTAGAACCAGGTGTCGAACCGCTTGGGCATCATGTCCGGCGTAATCCAGCGGGCGAAGACCGTCAGGCTGGCGAGGTCCAGGCGCAGTCCCAGCCGCCGGACGACGTCCATGAAGGCCCGCTCGCCGCGGTCGACCTCGCCCCGCACCGAGGCGGCCCAGTCGTCGCCGTGGAACAGCGCGCCGTCCTCGTAGCGCCCCAGGATGATGCCGGTCTCCTCATAGGCCTCGCGGATCGCCGCGATGCGCAGCGGCCGCTGGTCGGCCTCGACCGACTCCCAGGCGACGCACCAGTCGGCCCAGGCGGGGTCATGGTCGCCGTCGTGCGTCTTGCCGCCCGGAAACACCAGGGCGCCCGAAGCGAAGTCGATCTGGTGATGGCGCTTGACCATCAGCACTTCGAAGGTCGGATCGTCGCGCACCAGCAGGAT
>SDZP01000730.1 GCA_004144935.1 Caulobacteraceae bacterium
CGATGGTGGTGACGCCGCTCGGCCGCGGCCGGCGGCGTCACCACCATCGTCGACATGCCCTACGACGAGGGCAACGTCGTCAACTCCGCCGCCGCCGTGCGCCAGAAAATCGCCGATGCCGGCGCCGAGGCTCGCGTCGATTTCGCCCTCTACGGCACCGTCAACCCGGCCGAGGGCGCCAGCCGCATCCTCGAGCAGGTCGAGGCCGGCGTCGCCGCCTTCAAGTTCTCGACCTTCGGCACCGACCCCATCCGCTTCCCGCGCATCCCGCCGGCGCTGCTCGAGGAGTGCTTCGCCGCCATCGCTCCCACCGGGCTCACCGCCGGCGTCCATAACGAAGACGACGAATATGTCCGCGCCGCAATGGAGAAGGTGAAGTCCGCCGGCATTACCGACTGGCGCGCCCACGCCATGAGCCGCCCGCCGCTCACCGAACTCCTCGCCACCCTGCAGATCTACGAAACCGGCGCCGCCACCGGCTGCCCGGCCCATGTCGTTCACTGCTCGTTGAGCCGCGGCTACGACATCGCCGCCAGCTATCGCCAGCAGGGCTTTGCCGCCACCATCGAGTGCTGCATCCACTACCTCGTCCTCGACGAGGAGAACGACGTGCAGCGCCTCGGCGGCAAGGCCAAGATCAACCCGCCCATCCGCCCGCGCGCCGAAGTCGAAGCCCTCTGGCGCCAGGTCGCCGCCGGCAATGTCACCCTGGTCTCCACCGACCACGTCAGCTGGTCCGAGAACCGCAAGACCGACCCCGACATGCTCAAGAACGCCTCCGGCGTCCCTGGCCTCGAGGTCATGGTCCCGCTCTTCGTCAAGGGCGCCCTCGATCGCAACATCCCGCTCACCTGGGCGGCAAGGCTCATGGCCCAGAACCCGGCCAAACACTTCCGCCTCGATCACCGCAAGGGCGCCCTCGAAGTCGGCAAGGACGCCGACATCGCGGTCCTCCTGCCGCGCCCCAAAACCTACGACGCCGCCGCCTCCGGCCACAACGTCGTCGGCTGGTCCCCCTACAACGGCATCGAGCTCCCCTGGACCATCGGCGCCACCTGGCTCCGCGGCACCCAGATCTTCGACGGCACGACTGTCCTG
>SDZP01000731.1 GCA_004144935.1 Caulobacteraceae bacterium
GTCGGAGACGACCCAGAAGGGCGTCCGCGACGGCACGGTCCCGCCGATGGGCGAGACGTTCCCGACCAGCGCCTTCCCGAAGACCGACTACAGCCTCGCGGGCCTGTTCGTTCAGGACGAGATCAGCTTGCTGGACGGCGCCCTGAGGATCATTCCCGCCCTGCGCTGGGACCGCTACGACCTGTCCGCCGCCAATGACCCGCTGTACCCGGGCGCTGCGGCCGACCAATCCGACGATCACGTCTCGCCCAAGCTCGGCGTGGTCTGGCAGGCGTCCGACGTCTTCCAGCTGTTCGGCAACCTGGGCGAGGGCTTCAAGGCGCCGACGCCCAGCCAAGTGAACAATTTCTTCTCCAACGTGGCCTTCGGCTACACCTCCCTGCCCAACCCCGGCCTGCGGCCCGAAACCAGCCGCAGCCTCGAGATCGGCGCCCGTCTGCGGGACATCCCGATCGGCGGCGGCCGCCTGTCGGCCCAGCTGGTCGGCTTCCGCTCGGCGTATAAGGACTTCATCAGCCAGCAGGTGACCTCAGGCTCCTTCACCCCCGTCGACCCCGCCGTCTACCAGTTCGTCAACTTCACCAATGTCGAGATCTCGGGCGCCGAGGCCAAGGCCGACATTTGGTGGGACAACGGCGTCAGCGGGCGTTTCGCCGCCGCATACGCCGACGGCGAGATCAATGACCCCGTCGCCGGCGTCCGGTCGCTGGACACCATCGATCCGGTCAAGGTCGTCCTGGGCCTCGGCTACGATGAGCCCGCCGGACGCTTCGGCGCCCAGGCCGTCGTCACCTGGTCGCGGGCCAAGGACCAGGCGGACACCGACAACTTGGGCTGCTCCGGAAACTGCGCCGTCGGCGACGACTTCGCCCTGCTGGACCTGACCGCCTACTGGAACGTCACCGATCAGGTCACCGCCCGTGTCGGCGTCTTCAACGTCCTCGACGAGACCTACAACTGGTGGAGCGACGTTCGAGGCGTCGCCGCGACCTCCGCCGTGCTCGACGCCTACACCCAGCCGGGCCGCAACGTCGGCCTGTCCCTCGCCTTGCGCTACTGATCTGACCGGAGGATAACGAGAATGACTCGCATTATGG
>SDZP01000732.1 GCA_004144935.1 Caulobacteraceae bacterium
GATCGGACTTGTCCGAGCAATTTCAAACGGTTGTCACGCTCCTCGGGGACGTCCGAGTTGACCATGACGGCGGTGAAGAAGGCGTCGACCGGGGCGCGGAGGGAGGCGAGGGCCTTCATGGCGGCGGCGAAGTCCTCGGTGTCCAGCGCGGCGTCGACGGCGGTCGCGGCGGCGGCGGCGGCGAAGGCCAGGGCGGTCTCCTCCTCCGGCTGGTTCGGCAGGCCGGTGCGGACCATGCCGGTCGGCACCTCGCCTTTCTTCTCCTCGGCCTTGAGGATGTTGGACGCCCGCTTGTAGCCCGCCAGCAGATTGGCGCCGTCGTCGGTGGCGAGGAAGGCGTCCAGCGCCTCGACCCGTCGCACGATGCGGACGAGATCATCATCGCCCAGCGCGAAGACGGCAGCCACGAGGTCGTGGCGCTTGCCTTGGTCACGCAGGAGGACGGTCAGGCGGTCAGCGAAGAAGGCGAGGAGATCGTCACCGGCGTTCGGGGCAACACTTACGCCCTGATTGCGGAAGAGCTGAACACCTCCCTCAATCTGAGCTCGCAACGAGAACTGCAGATGGTTCTCCAACACCAACCGGATCACCCCCAGCGCCGCGCGGCGCAGGGCGAAGGGATCCTTGGAGCCGGTGGGCTTTTCGTCGATGACGAAGAAGCCGACGAGGGTGTCGAGCTTGTCGGCCAGCGAGACCGCCACCGTCAGCGGGGCAGTCGGGACGGTGTCCGAGGGGCCCTGTGGCTTGTAGTGGTCGCGGATGGCGTCGGCGACGGCATCGGGCTGGCCGAAGGCGCGGGCGTAGTAGCCGCCCATAACGCCCTGCAGTTCCGGGAACTCACCGACCATGCCCGAGGCCAGATCTGCCTTGGCCAAACGTGCAGCTTCCCGACCTTCCTGCGCGTCCAGTCTCAGCGCCGGCGCTATGTCGAAGAATTTGCCAATGATGCGGTCGACCCGCTGGGCCAGTGTCCCCAGCTTCGCGTGGAAGGTCACGCCTTCCAGCTTCTTCAGCCAGGGCTCGAAGCCGACCTTCTGGTCCTCGTCCCAGAAGAAGCGGGCGTCGTTCAGGCGGGCGGAGAGGACGCGGCTGTTGC
>SDZP01000733.1 GCA_004144935.1 Caulobacteraceae bacterium
GTTCAAGGACGGCAAGCTGGTCCACGTCGGCCGCATCGGCACCGGCTTTGGCAAGGACAAGGTCGCCACCCTGCTGCCCAAGCTCAAGGCCCTGGAGATCGACAAGTCGCCCTTCAGCGACAAGGAGCCCAAGGGCCGCAGCGGGACCAAGGCCGGCGACTCCCACTGGGTCAAACCCGTCCTCGTCGCCGAGATCGAGTACGCCGGCATGACCGGCGACGGCAACATCCGCCAGGCCGCCTTCAAGGGCCTGCGCGAGGACAAGCCGGCCCAGGAGGTCGAGGCCGAGGTCGCCCCCGCCTCCACCGAGCTGGCCGAGCCCGACCCCGCCGCCAATCCCAATGTCGTCAAGTCCAGGACCGTCACCGTCAAGGCGGCGAATTCCGCCGAGGTCCTGGGCGTCCGCCTGTCCAGCGCCGACAAGCCGCTGTGGCCGGCCTCCGACCTGAACGCCGGCGACGGCTCGCCGGTCACCAAGCTGGAACTGGCGCAATACTACGAGGCCATCGGCGGCTGGCTCATCCCCCACATCAAGGGCCGTCCCTGCTCGATCATCCGCACGCCGGAAGGCATCGATGGCGAGAAGTTCTTCCAGCGCCACCTGATGAAGGGCGCCTCCAACCTGCTGACCGAGACGACCGTCAGCGGCGACCGCAAGGGCTATCTGCAGATCGATCGCATCGAGGCGCTGATCGCCGTGGCCCAGACCAGCGGGACCGAACTCCACCCATGGAACTGCCAACCCTTCGAGCCGGACAATCCCGGCCGTCTGGTCTTCGACCTCGACCCCTCCCCCGGCCTGTCGTTCGAGGACGTCATCGAGGCCGCCCGCGAGGTTCGCGATCGCCTCGAGGAACTGGGTCTCGTCACCTTCTGCAAGACCACCGGCGGCAAGGGGCTGCACGTGGTCACGCCGCTCAGCAAGTTGAAGAACGGCCCCGACTGGGACACCGCCAAGGCCTTCGCCCGCGAGGTCTGCGCCCGCATGGCCGCCGACAGTCCGGACCGCTACCTGATCAACATGAGCAAGGCCCAGCGCGAGGGCCGCATCTTCCTGGACTACCTGCGCAACGACCGGATGAGCACCGCGGTCGCG
>SDZP01000251.1 GCA_004144935.1 Caulobacteraceae bacterium
AGGCGATTGCTAGGCCGGCGGCCGCGGCAAACCGCTGCGCTGCTTGGGCGTCATCGAGTTGATGGTGACCGAGGTGAAGTTCCTGGGCCCGGCGATGGCACCGGCTTCCCGCAGCAGCACGGCCTTCAGGCGGGCCCAGGAACTTCACCTCGGTCACCATCAACTCGATGACGCCCAAGCAGCGCAGCGGTTTGCCGCGGCCGCCGGCCTAGCAATCGCCTTCGGCGCCATTGCGCCGCATTTCCCTAACTGGCAAACAAAGTGCGTCTTTTCGAAACAGGCGGATTCCGCCTGGCACAGAAGGGGGTCTGGAAGCCGCTTTGAATGGCGGGCCAAAGCCTCCCATGCATGGAAACAAGGGGCTTCTTCTCACATGTCTATCGATAATTTCCTCTGGCTTGCCATCGGGGGCGGCGTGCTCGCCGTGCTCTACGGCATCGTCCAGACCATGGCGCTGCTGCGCAAATCGCCGGGCAACGCCCGGATGCAGGAAATCGCGGCGGCCATCCAGGAAGGCGCGCAAGCCTACCTGAACCGCCAGTACGCCACCATCGGCGCCATCGGCGCGGTGATCCTGGTCGTGCTGTTCTTCGTGCTCGGCGCCCTGCCGGCCGTCGGCTTCCTGGTCGGCGCGGTGCTCTCGGGCGCCGCCGGCTTCATCGGCATGCTGATCTCGGTCCGCGCCAACGTGCGCACCGCCCAGGCCTCGTCCGAGAGCCTGTCCAAGGGCCTCAACGTCGCCTTCACCTCCGGCGCCATCACCGGCATGCTGGTGGCCGGCCTCGCCCTGCTGGGCGTCGCGGGCTACTACTTCGTTCTGACCAAAGGTCTGACCGGCGTCGAGCCGCGCACCGTCATCGACAGCCTCGTCTGCCTCGGCCTCGGGGCCTCGCTGATCTCCATCTTCGCCCGTCTCGGCGGCGGCATCTTCACCAAGGGCGCCGACGTCGGCGGCGACATGGTGGGCAAGGTCGAAGCCGGCATCCCGGAAGATGACCCCCGCAACGCCGCCACCATCGCCGACAACGTCGGCGACAACGTCGGCGACTGCGCCGGCATGGCCGCCGACCTGTTCGAGACCTATGCGGTGACCACGGTCGCCACCATGGTCCTGGCCTCCATCCTGTTCGCCGGCGAGCAGGCCGCCGCCATGATGATGCTGCCGCTGGCCATTTGCGCCGTCTGCATCGTCACCTCCATCGTCGGCACGCTGTTTGTCCGCCTGGGCAAGAAGCAGAACATCATGGGCGCCCTCTACCAGGGCCTCATCGTCACCGGCGCCTTGTCGGTCCCCGCCGTCTGGTGGGTGATCACCAGCCTGGTCCCCGCGGCCGGTGTCGAGGTCGAAGGCATCGTCCGCAGCCAGATGGACCTCTTCTGGTGCGGCATGGCCGGCCTCGTGGTCACCGCCCTGATCGTGATGATCACCGAGTACTACACCGGCACCAACTTCCGCCCGGTGCGCTCGGTCGCCCAGGCTAGCGTCTCCGGTCACGGCACCAACGTGATCCAGGGCCTGGCCATGAGCCTCGAGTCCACCGCCCTTCCGGCCCTGACCATCATCGTCGGCATCGTCGTCACCTACACGCTGGGCGGCATCTTCGGCATCGCGGTGGCCACCACCACCATGCTGTCGCTGGCCGGCTTCATCGTCGCGCTGGACGCCTTTGGTCCGGTCACCGACAACGCCGGCGGCATCGCCGAAATGGCCGGCCTTCCCCCGGAAGTCCGCGTCACCACCGACGCCCTCGACGCCGTCGGCAACACCACCAAGGCCGTCACCAAGGGCTACGCCATCGGTTCGGCCGGTCTCGGCGCCCTGGTGCTGTTCGCCGCCTATACCCAAGACCTGAGGTTCTTCACCGCCAACGCGGAGGTGGGCACCTTCTTCCACGGGCTGGGCGACATCGCCTTCGACCTCTCCAACCCCTACGTCGTCGTCGGCCTGCTGTTCGGGGGGCTGCTGCCCTTCCTGTTCGGCGGCATGTCGATGACCGCCGTGGGCCGCGCCGCCGAAGCGGTGGTGCAGGAAGTCCGCCGTCAGTTCCGGGAAAACCCCGGCATCATGACCGGCGAGGTGAAGCCGGAATACGGCCGCGCCGTCGACATCCTGACCAAGGCCGCGATCCGCGAGATGATCGTGCCCTCCTTGCTGCCGGTCGTGTCGCCCATCGCGCTGTTCTTCATCCTCGACGCCATCACCACCCGCCAGAACGCCTTCGCGGGCCTCGGCGCGATGCTGATGGGCGTGATCGTCACCGGCCTGTTCGTCGCCATCTCGATGACCAGCGGCGGCGGCGCCTGGGATAACGCCAAGAAGATCATCGAGGAGGGCTTCACCGACAAGGACGGCGTCGTCCATGGCAAGGGATCGGAGGCTCACAAGGCCGCCGTCACCGGCGACACCGTCGGCGACCCCTACAAGGACACCTCGGGTCCCGCCGTGAACCCGATGATCAAGATCACCAACATCGTCGCCCTGCTGCTGCTGGCCATCCTGGCGCACTGAGGCTTCAGTTTTGGTTTGAATTGCGGACGCCCCGGGGAGCAATCTCCGGGGCGTCTGTGTTGTCCGAGCAAGCGTCCGCGCGAGCTCGCGGAGATGGTGGCCTGCAATGCATAAGTTTTCCAGGCGCGTGATCCTGGGGGCGACCCTCGCCGTTCCATGGGCCGCCGAGACAGTGGCAGGCCCCAGCACGGATCCGCGGCCGCCTGTCTATCCCGGGCCGGACCAGGCACTAGTTTATTTCTATGTGCCGCAAATAGAACAGCTCAACGGCTACTTCTTCGATATATACCTTAATGGCGTTAAGCTGGTTCAGCTGACCAATCGCCAGTATACGTGGATTTATATGAAGTCGGGTGTATTGAATCTTGAGGTGAGGATGCCTTACTTCCTTGAGAAGGAGCAGGTTAAATTCAGTCCGTTCGTCAAAGGCGGCGAGATTTCATATCTTCGTTTTAGAACAGAACTTGGCGAGAAATACATTTATGGTCTGTTCGAGGCCGTGCCGAAGCTCGAGGCCATGCGCGACATGCGAAGCGCGATGTACGAGAAACTCGTCCAAGGCTGGCCCACAGGCCCCGAATAACAGTTCGCACTCGCCCGCGATGTAAGTCGCCTTGGGCGCGATATCTGCTAGACCTCTTCCATCATGTCCGACCTTTTCGCCGCCGCCGGCCTCACGCCCCACGCCCCGGCGCCGCTTCCCGAACGCCTGCGTCCCCAGACCCTCGATGATGTCGTCGGCCAGGAGCACCTGCTCGGTCCCGCCGGCCCGATCCGGCGCATGGTCGAGAGCGGCCGGCTGTCGTCGATGATCCTCTGGGGGCCGCCCGGCACCGGCAAGACCACCATCGCCCGCCTGCTGGCCAAGGCCGCGGGCTATGAATACCAGCAGTTGTCGGCGGTCTTCTCCGGCGTCGCCGACCTGAAGAAGGCCTTCGAGCAGGCCCGGGTGCGCCGCTCGGCCGGCCAGTCGACCCTGCTGTTCGTCGACGAGATCCATCGCTTCAACCGCGCCCAGCAGGACGGCTTCCTGCCCTTCGTCGAGGAGGGCATCGTCACCCTGGTCGGCGCCACCACCGAAAACCCCAGCTTTGAACTGAACGGCGCCCTGCTGTCGCGCAGCCAGGTCTACGTCCTGCGCCGCCTCGACGACGACGCCCAGAGGAACCTGCTAGCCAAGGCCGAGGCCGTCGAGGGCCGCGCCCTGCCGGTCGACGACAACGCCCGCGAGGCGCTGATCGCCATGGCCGACGGTGACGGCCGCTACCTGCTGACCCTGGCCGACATCCTGCTGGGCCTCGATTTCCCCCAGCCGCTCGACATCGCCGGCCTCAGCCAGGTGCTGCAGAAGCGCAGCCCGGCCTACGACAAGGACCGCGAGGGCCACTACAACCTGATCTCCGCCCTGCACAAATCGGTGCGCGGCAGCGACCCCGATGCGGCCCTCTACTGGCTGGCCCGCATGCTGGAGGGCGGCGAGAACCCGCTGTTCCTGGCCCGCCGCATCGTCCGCATGGCGTCCGAGGACATCGGCGAGGCCGACCCCCTGGCCTTGGTCATCGCCAATGCAGCCAAGGACACCTATGACTTCCTCGGCAGCCCTGAGGGCGACCTGGCCCTCGCCCAGGCGGTCGTCCACCTGGCCGCCGCGCCCAAGTCGGTGGCCGTCTACAAGGCCTTCGGCGAGGCCCGCAAGGCGGCGAAGGAGACCGGCTCCCTGATGCCGCCGGCCCACATCCTGAACGCCCCGACCAAGCTGATGAAGGACATCGGCTACGGCAAGAACTACGCCTACGATCCGGACACCGAGCGCGGCTTCTCCGGCCAGAACTACTTCCCGGACGGCATGGAGCGCCGCAAGTTCTACCGGCCGAAAGGCGAGGGGGCCGAGGCCCGGATCAAGGAGCGGCTGGACCGCTGGGCGGCGATGCGGGAATCCGACAGTGAGGGTTGACGCCCAAGGCTGCCTTCTCCCCTTGGGGGAGAAGGTGTCGGCGCAGCCGACGGATGAGGGGTCGCACCGGCCCATCCGCATCCGGCGACAGCCCTTATCCGCCGGCGCGACCCCTCATCCGACCCCTTCGGGGCCAACTTCTCCCCCAAGGGGAGAAGGACTTCTATGAGCGGCCTTAGTCCCGAAGATATCGCCTTCGTCAGATCCCTCGTCATCCACGAGGACGCCGCCATCATCGCCCTGAACAAGCCGTCTGGCCTGTCCAGCCAGGGGGGACGCATCAAGGCTCACACCCTCGACGATCTGCTGGCCGCCTTCGCAAAGGCGTCCGGCAACCGCCCGCGCCTCGTTCACCGCCTCGACCGCGACACCAGCGGTGTCATCCTAACCGCCCGCACCAAGCCGGCCGCGGGCTTCCTCGGCAAGGCGATGATGGGCCGCCGATTCCGCAAGACCTACCTGGCCATCGTCACGCCCGGCGCGCCCGATCCGACCGGCGGCGCGATCGAGCACGCCCTGCGCCGCGAAGAGATCGGCCGCGAGAGCTACATGCGGATCGCGGCGGCCGACGAGGCCGGGGCAGAGACGGCCCTGACGCGCTACCGCACGCTTGCGAAGACCGAAGGCGCGGCCCTGGTGGAATGCAGCCCGCAGACCGGCCGCATGCACCAGCTCCGCGTCCACCTGGCCAGCATCGGCCGGCCGATCGCCGGGGATGTGCGTTACGGTGGGGCGCTGGCGGTGAACGGCGTGCCGGTCCCGCGGCTGATGCTGCACGCGGCGCGGCTGAGCTTTCCGCATCCGGAGGGGGGGACCACGACCATCGAGGCGCCAATGCCGGAGGATATGCAGGCCGTTCACCGCCAGCGCCCCACCG
>SDZP01000734.1 GCA_004144935.1 Caulobacteraceae bacterium
CGGCTCCTCGTGCTCGGCCTCGAAGTCGATATCCATGCCCGAGCTGTAGTGGTCGCGGCCGATGATGTCGGTGACCGGCCGGTTGGGCTGGATGGCCCGGATGAGGCGGAAGTAGTGCTCGGCGTGCTGGAGGTAGTTCTCCGCCAGCACCCGGTCGCCGCCGGTGGTCGCGTCGCGCGCCAGCTGCTGGTACTTTTCGAAGACGCCTTGGGCGGCCCCGCGCACCTTGATGCCCTCGGGTCCGTTGGAGTCGTAGGCGCGGTTGGCGTTGTGCTGCTGCGGCTTGTTACCGGTATTCCGGTTGCGGCCGCGCTGCCGCTTCATGCCCTTGAAATCTCTCATGATGTTCCTGTCGCTCAGGTCCCGATCACGGGCCTGAAAGCTTGCCTTGTGACGTGTCGGACGCTGTTGGTCCGGAACTGTCCTGCTGGAGTGATCCTTAAGGTTCCCGCCCGGCTCGCAGCCTCTTTGGCCCGCGCGCCCGCCGTTTCAGGTCACCCCAGTACGGCTTTTAAGGTAGGGAACGAGTCAGGATGTAACCCTTCATCCGCCTGTTTCCAAGGGGTTTTTGAAACCGGTGACGACGCGGTCGCGGGTTGCGAGGTCCTTGGTGGTGCGCACCTGGTCTGCCCCCGCCTCCCGGAACAGGGCCTCGACGGCCGCCGACTGGTCATGGCCGATCTCCACGGCGAACAGGCCGCCGGGCTTGAGCACCCGCAGGATCTCCGGGGCCAGCAGGCGGTAGGCGTCCAGCCCGTCCGGCCCGCCATCCAGCGCCAGGCGCGGCTCATGGTCGCGCACCTCCGGATCCAGGCCCTCGATGTCGAGCGTGGGGATGTAGGGCGGGTTGGAGACCACCAGGTCGAACTGCGCCTCGCCCAGCCCCGCCGTCCAGTCGCCGTGCATGAACGCCGCCCGGTTGTTGAGGTCCAGGTTGGCGGCGTTCTCCTTGGCCACGGCCAAAGCCTCGCTCGAACTGTCGATCCCCAGCCCGCGGGCGGCCGGCCGCTCGGCCAAGATGGCCAGCATGATCGCCCCGCTGCCGACCCCCAGGTCCAGCATCTGGAAGGCCATCGCCTCCGGGAAGGCCGGCAG
>SDZP01000735.1 GCA_004144935.1 Caulobacteraceae bacterium
CACCGTTGCCGACCCACCTGATGGCCGTGGCAATGGGCGCCTTCCGGACGACCAGCGCCGGCGAGGTCACCCTCAACACCTTGACGCCCGGCCCCAACGACGACTGGGTGCTGGACACCGCCGCCAGGGCCCTGGCCTTCTTCGCCGACTGGCTGGGCGTCCCCTATCCGTTCGGCAAGCTGGATCTGGTGCTGCTGCCGCAGGTCGGCACCGCCGGCATGGAGAACAGCGGGGCCATCTTCCTGCGCCAGGGGTCGGTGTCCGCCGCGACCCGCGAGGCCGCCACCCTGATCGCCCATGAGATCGCCCACCAGTGGTTCGGCGGCCTGGTCACCGTCGCCGGCTGGGAGGACCTCTGGCTGAACGAGGGCTTCGCCACCTTCCTGGCCCCAAAGGCGTTGGCCGCTATCGCGCCGGACCTGGTCGACGACGCCGCCGAGACCCGGCAGGTCCGCGAAGCCCTGCACGCCGACTGGGCGCCCACCGGTCGCCCCCTGCGCCATGCGGCGGCGACCTCCGGCGAGATCGCCGAACTGTTCGACGTCATCGCCTACCGCAAGGGCGCCGGCCTCCTGAGCACCCTGCAGGCCTGGCTGGGCGAAGAGGTCTTCCGCCACGGCCTGGGCCTCTACCTGCACCGTCACGCTCTGCAGGCCGCCCGGTCCGACGATCTCTGGTCCGCCCTGGAATCCGCGTCCGGCCAGCCCGTTTCCGCCGTCGCCGGCCCCGTCGCCGACCAGCCGGGCGCCCCGGCCATCCGCCTGCACTGGAAGGGTCAGGCCCTGACCCTCACCCGCGTCGATCCCGCCCTCGGCCCCCTGCCGCTGCAGCTGAAACTGGGACTGGCGGACGGCCAGGTCGTCCACGCCGACTGCCTGCTCGACGGGACCGCGGAGATCGCTCTCCCCGCCCCCCTGCTCTGGGCCTTCGCCAATGCCGGGGCCGGGACCTACGTCCGCAGCCTGCCGACCGCGCCGCGTCCGCCGCTGGCCGCCTTGACGGACGCCGAAGCGACCGTCCTGCTCGAGGACGCCTGGCTCAGCCTCTGGATCGGCGAGACCGACCTCCTGGCCTGCCTGGGCCTCATCCGCGA
>SDZP01000736.1 GCA_004144935.1 Caulobacteraceae bacterium
GATGGAGCGGGCCGGTGCGGCCGTCGCCGAGGCCATCCGCGCCCGTCATCGCCCCTGCAAGGTCGCGGTGCTCTGCGGGCCGGGCAACAACGGCGGCGACGGCTATGTGGTGGCGCGGCTGCTCAAGCGCCGGGGCTGGAATGTCTGGGTCGAGGCCCTGGCCCCGCCGGCCAGCGATGACGCCAAAGCCAACGCCAGACGCTGGACCGGCCCCGTCTTCCGGCTCGGGGCCGGGCCGCGCTGCGACATCATGGTCGACGCGCTGTTCGGCGCCGGCCTGAGTCGTCCCCTGGAGGGCGAGGCGCTGGAAGCGTCGCGCGCCTCAAACGGCCATCCCGCCGTCGTGGCGGTCGACATCCCCAGCGGCGTCGACGGCGACACCGGCGCGGTGCTCGGCCAGACCGCCTTCCGCGCCGACCTCACCGTCACCTTTCACCGCCGCAAGATCGGCCATGTGCTGCAGCCCGGGGCGAGCGCCTGTGGCGAGATCCTGATCGCTGACATCGGCCTTGCCCCCACCGCGACCGGTCTGTTCGAGAACGGGCCGGACCTCTGGCGCCGGGCCCTGCCGGTCCCGACCGCCGCCACCCACAAGCATTCCCGCGGCCGGGCGGTGGTGGTCGGCGGCGACGCCCTGCACACCGGCGCCGCCCGGCTGTCGGCGCGGGGCGCCCTGCGCATCGGCGCGGGCCTGGTCACCCTGCTCAGCCCGGCCGACGCGGCGCGGACCTACGCCGCCGCGCTTGAAGCGGTGATGCTCAGCCCCTTCGACACCGACGCCGACCTGACCCAACTGGCCGCCCAGGCCGACGCCGCCGTCATCGGCCCGGCCGCCGGGGTGACGCCGCAGACCCGCGCCAACCTCTTCGCCCTGACCCGCACCGGCGCGGCCCTGGTCGTCGACGCCGACGCCCTGACCGTCTTCCGCGACCGGCCGGACGACCTCTTCGACGTGCTCGACAAGGACGATGTGCTGACCCCGCACCCCGGCGGCCGGGCCGATGACGGCGGCGTCGGCCTGGGCGGCCAGTTGGGTCAGGTCGGCGTCGGTGTCGAAGGGGCTGAGCATCACCGCTTCAAGCGCGGCGGCG
>SDZP01000015.1 GCA_004144935.1 Caulobacteraceae bacterium
GAGTTGATGTTCCAGGTCGCGAGTCGAAGGCGCATGGCGTGTAGGTAGCGTTTAGGTTCGGTTACCGCCAGTTTCGCCTTTTGTTGTCCCCGAGTTCAGGTCACGAGCGGCGGGCGGCAAGAAAAACACCCGGCGTCCGAGGACACCGGGTGAAAAGTTGTCTCTCATGCCGCCGCCGGGAGGGGATAGGTTTCCGGCACGGTCCGCGGCGGCGCGAGGTCGGACGCGCCAACCGCCATGTGTTGCATTAGAACAACTTCACCGCGGAAACGTCAACGACAATTCGGTGAAGATTTGGCTGTGCCCGTCAGGCAACAGTCGATTCAGGGGCGTCCGGTCGTCCTGGCCGGCGGGAACGGGGTGGCGAACAGCTTGGCGTCGAGCCCGCCGACCCGCTCCAGGCTGGTCAGCCGAACCCGGGTCGAGCCCTGCACCGTGGTCACCACCCAGCCCATCAGGCCGACCGGACTGTCGCTGAAGTTCATCGTCAGGCTGCCGCGCGTCTGTTTGCGGCCGTCCGACATGGTCAGGGAAAAGCCGCCGTCCAGCCGACTGACCCGGCTGATCACCACGCCTTTGTCGAGCCGCACGTCCTGCGCCAGGAACAGGGCCAGCGGCGTCTGGCCGAGGGGGTAGCGGTTGACGGTCTTCAGCCGGGTGTCGGCCTCGGACACGAAGCGGCCGTCGCTGACCAGCAGCTTGCTGGCCGGGGCGTCGTAGGCGAAGCGGGCCTTGCCCGGCCGCTGCAGGTAGAAATCGCCCTGGGTCTGCGAGCCGCGCGGATCGGTCTGGATGAAACGTCCCCTGGCCGAGGTCAGGCCCTGCAGATAGGCGGTGGCCTTGTCGACCAGCGCCTTGTCGGCGGCCGACAGCGGCGCCGCGAAGGCCGCGCCGGCGAGGCCGGCCGCGGTCAGGCCAGCAGGAAGAGCGATCAGGCCGGCAAGCGCGGCGCGGCGGTTCATTGGATGGGTCATGTCGGCCCTAAAGTCATTGGTCGTCCTTCGGGTTGCAACATCGCGCGTCGAAGGGGCGAAAACACGGCCCTTACACCCCGAAACCTACGGCGGCGGCCCAACCAGGATTTCGCGCTTGCCGGCATGGTTCGCCGCCCCGACGATCCCTTCCCGCTCCATCCGCTCCATCAGCGAGGCCGCCCGGTTGTAGCCGATCTGCAGGCGGCGCTGGATGTAGCTGGTCGAGGCCTTGCGGTCGCGGGTGACCACGGCCACGGCGTTGTCGTAGAGATCCGCGCCGCTGCCGTCGGACGCCACCGCCCCTTCGCTCTCCCCGTCCTCGTCGTCGCTGGCGGTGACTTCTTCCAGGTATTGCGGCTGGCCCTGGTCGCGCAGGAAGCGGGCCACCGCCTCGACCTCGCCGTCCGACACGAATGGCCCGTGCAGGCGCGTGGTGCGGCCGCCGCCGGCCATGTAGAGCATGTCGCCCATGCCCAGCAGCTGCTCGGCGCCCTGTTCGCCCAGGATGGTGCGGGCGTCGATCTTGGAGGTGACCTGGAAGCTGATCCGGGTCGGGAAGTTGGCCTTGATGGTGCCGGTGATGACGTCCACCGACGGCCGCTGGGTGGCCATGATCAGGTGGATGCCGGCGGCGCGGGCCATCTGCGCCAGCCGCTGCACGGCGCCCTCGATGTCCTTGCCGGCCACCATCATCAGGTCGGCGACCTCGTCGATGACGACAACCAGGTAGGGCATGTGCTCGGGGCGGATCTTCTCGCTCTCGTAGATGGCGCGGCCGGCCTCGTCGAAGCCGGTCTGGACCGTGCGCTCGAAATGCTCGCCCTTCTCAAGGGCTTCCTTGGCCCGCTCGTTGTAGCCGAGGATGTTGCGCACGCCGATCTTGGACATGCGGCGATAGCGGTCCTCCATCTCGCGCACCGTCCACTTCAGGGCGACGATGGCCTTCTTCGGATCGGTGACGACCGGGGCGAGCAGGTGCGGGATGCCGTCATAGACGCTGAGCTCCAGCATCTTGGGATCGATCATGATGAAGCGGCAGAGATCCGGCGGCAGCCGATAGAGGATCGACAGGATCATGGCGTTGACCCCGACCGACTTGCCGGACCCGGTGGTGCCGGCGATCAGGAGGTGGGGCATCTTGGCCAGGTCGGCGATGTAGGGTTCACCGCCGATGCCCTCGCCCAGCGCCATGGGCAGGATGGTGCCGGGCTTCTCATAGTCGGCGCAGGACAGCAGGTCGCGCAGGTAGACCGTCTCGCGCTTGGCGTTGGGCAGTTCGATGCCGATGGCGTTGCGGCCCTGGACGACGGCGACGCGGCAGGCGGCGACGCTCATCGAGCGGGCGATGTCGTCGCTCAGGGCCACGACCCGGGCGTGCTTGACGCCGGGCGCGGGAGTCAGCTCGTACAGGGTGACGACGGGACCGGGACGAATCTGGTCGATGGCCCCGCGCACCCCGAACTCGCTGAGCACGCTTTCCAGCAGGCGGGCGTTCTGGCGCAGGGACGCCTCGTCGTAGACGCTGGCCCTCGGCTTGGGCTGGGCCAGCATGGACAACTCCGGCAGCTGGAAGCCGCCAGACTTGCTCTCGTCGAAATCGAAGGCCGGCTGGCGCTCGCGGGTCTCGCGCGCGGTGCGGGCCGGGGCCTTGGGCTGGCGGATGTTGAGCACCGGCTCGGCGACCGGCGGGGCGATGGGGATGTCTTCCGCCTCTTCGAGCGGCGGCAGGGCGGCGCGGGCCGCCGGCTGGCGGGCCTTGGCCGGCTTGCGGGCCGGGGCGGCGACCGGCTCGGCCTTCGGCTCGCGGTGCATGAAGCGGGCGAGGGTCTCCGGATCGAAACCGGCGGCCAGCTTCTGAAGGCCCAGCGACCAGACCGTGGCGGTCATGCCGCCGGCCGCCAGCAGCAGGCCGGCGAACAGGGCCGCGCCCGGCAGGTGGACGAAGCCGAACAGGTCCCGAACCAGGTTGAACAGTCCCTGGCCCCACAGGCCGCCGAGGCCCAGCGCCAGCGGCCAGGCCGCAGGCGGCGGCGGGGCGGCGACGGCGGCCGACAGCAGCAGCACGCCGAGGGTTCCGACCATCGCCTTCCGGCGCAGCGCGCCGCGGCCGCGGTCCGGCTCAGGGTCCAGCACCCGGGTCATGCCGAAGGCGGTCATCAGGATGGCGGTCAGCCAGGCGCCCAGGCCCAGCGACTGCATGAAGAGATCGGCGATCAGCGCCCCGGCCCCGCCCAGCGCATTGCTGGCGGAGCCGTCGGCGGCGGCGTTGAAGCTGGGATCGGCCGGGTTGTAGGTGGCCAGGGCCACGGCCAGGGCGGCGCCCGCGGCCGCCGTCAGCCCGCCCCGGAACCGCGCCGCGCCAGGCAGGCTCCAGGCGATGACCGCCGCTTCGACCAGCAGTTCCGCGCCCGAACGCCGCGCCGCCTTCGCCATACTGAAAAGCCCTCGAACAGATTGAGAGCCCGTTGTGCGCGCGGAGGGTTAAGAGGCCATTTACCTTGCACGCAGATTGGGTGCGGCATCGACGCGGGGACGTGTTCGCCGCGCAGTAATGAAGGCGATAGCGGGAAGGCGGCCGGGGCGGCGTACATGTCCCCGACCTGCCGATCGGGACGCGTACCCCGGGACACCGTCGCGGCAGGTCTGAGTCTCTGGAGCCGCGGGGAACGCGTCCCCTAGCGCCCGAAACCCGTCAGTCGCTGCAACAGCCCGATCGAACCGTCGAACTTCGCCGAACCATAGGACACCGCCAGGGCGAAGCAGACCTCGCCCGGCAGAGCCTTCGGCTCGTGCTTGAAGCCGGGCAGGCCGACGTTGATGTCACCCGGATAGAAGGTTTCATGGCCATCGTTGAAGGCGCCGGTCAGGACCAGGGTGAATTCCTCGCCCTCGTGGTCGTGGGTGGCGACCCCGGAGCCGGGCTCGATCCGCAGCAGATCGACCTGGCCTGGCCCCTCCATGGGGATGGGCAGCCGGCGGATGCCGAAGCCGGCGAATCCGAAATGCTTGCCGCCGAGGATCGCCCCGAAGGCGGCTTCGCGCACCGGATCGGGCAGGCGCATCAGTTCGTCCAGGCCTTTGGCGGCGCTGTTGGCGCCGGGCGCGCGGAGGTCCAGGTCGCCAAGCGCGTCGATCCGGGCCAGGGCCGCATCGGCGCCGCCGGCCTCGAGGGCGACAGGCGCCTCCTCGTCGAGAAAGGCCCCGGCCAGGTCCTCGTTGGGAGCCGGGCGGTCGTCGCGCACGGACGCCGCCGCCGAGGCGAGCAGCTTCAGGCCCGCGTCGGGCGCCTGCCGCAGGCGGTCGGCGAAAACCTCGATGTTGGCGTCGGCGGTCACGTCAAAAGCAGCCCTTGATGTCATGGAAAGGCGATATGGATCGGCCGGCAAGGCCGTCAAGGCGACCGGACCTGCGACACGTCATGCCGGTTCCTCCAGAACCGCCCGCAGCTTGCCGAACGCCAGCCGCAGCCTCGACTTCACCGTGCCGAGCGGTATCCCGGTAAGCTCCGCGATCTCGCCATGGCTGAGATCGTCGTAGATGGCCCGCCTGACGAGGTCGCGCTGGTCCTCGGGAAGCGTCATCAGCGCTTCGCCAATGCGCCGGCGCTGCTGTCCGGCGTCGAGGTCTTCGTGCGGTCCGGCCATCGGCGGCGGCTGCAGGGACGGCTCGTCCGGATCGAGGTCGGCGGTGCGGTCGCGGCGATAGAGGTCGATGCGGCGGTTGCGGGCGATGCGGTAGATCCAGGTGGAGACCGAGGCGCGCCGGGCGTCGAAGCTGCCCGCCTTGCGCCAGACGGTGACCAGCACCTCCTGCGCCAGTTCCTCGGCCCGGCCCCCGTCCAGGCCGAGCCGGGCCAGATAGCCCTTCACCCGCGGCGCGTAATGGTCGAACAGCAGGCGGAAGGCGGCGCGGTCGCCACGCTCGGCGATCGCCAGCACAAGGGCCGCGTAAGGGTCACCCCCCGTCGTGCCGCGACCACCCTGCAACGCCCTGAAACTCCCTGTCCGTTCATCGCAGCATAGACCACCGGTCGCCCCGTTGGGCAATCGCACGCAGCCATTTGCCGCTGGACTTCGTTAAGCGATCGCGTGTTATGCTGCGCTGCAATAAAGGTCGGACATATGCTCTACACCCTGCAGGAAGCCACCTACTACGCCTCGACGCCGATGCGGCTGGCGGCGCGGGCGGCCCGGGACTTCTGGTCCTCGCCGCTGAATCCGGCGCGCGACACCGCCGTCGGGCGCAACCTTTACGCCGCCGCCGACCTCTACGCCAACGTCACCCGCCGCTACGGCAAGCCCGCCTGGGGCATCGACTCCACCGAGGTCAACGGCGTCCAGGTGAAGGTGCGCGAGACCGTGGTCTGGGAAAGCCCCTGGTGCCGCCTGATCCAGTTCGACCGCGACATGGGCGACATGCGCCGGGCCGGAAAGCTGCAGCTGGACCCGGCGGTCCTGCTGGTCGCCCCGCTGTCGGGCCACTACGCCACCCTGCTGCGCGGCACGGTCGAGCGATTGATCCCCGACCATGCCGTCTTTGTCACCGACTGGGTCAACGCCCGCGACGTGCCGATGATGGAGGGCCGTTTCGACTTCCACGACTACATCGACCATATCCGTTCGATGCTCGGGGTGATGGGCGCGCGCGCCCATGTCATCGCCGTCTGCCAGCCGGGGCCGCCCGTCCTCGCGGCGGCGGCGCTGATGGCCGCCGACAAGGATCCCAACCGGCCGCGCAGCATGACCTTCATGGGCTCGCCCATCGATGCGCGCCTGTCGCCGACCGTGACCAACCAGCTGGCCGAGCAGCGGCCGTTCGCCTGGTTCCAGTCGAACATGATCTACACCGTGCCGCCGCCGCACCCGGGCGCCCTGCGCCGGGTCTATCCGGGCTTCGTGCAGCTGGCCTCCTTCATGTCGATGAACATGGAAAAGCACCAGGACGCCCACAAACGCTATTTCGACCATCTCGTGGTCGGTGACGACGACAGCGCCGACAAGCATCGGGTCTTCTACGACGAATATCTGTCGGTGCTCGACCTGACCGAGGAGTTCTATCTGCAGACGGTCGATATCGTCTTCCAGAAGTACCTGCTGCCCAAGGGCGAGCTGGTCCATCGCGGCCGCAAGGTCGACCTGAAGGCGGTCACCGACATCGCCCTGATGACCGTCGAGGGCGAGCTGGACGACATCTCCGGCGTCGGCCAGACCCAGGCCGCCCACGGCCTGACGCCGAACATCCCCGACGAGCTGAAAGAGCTCTATGTCCAGAAGGGCGTCGGCCACTACGGCGTCTTCAACGGCCGCCGGTTCAACGAAGAAATCGCCCCGCGGGTGGCCAGGTTCATCCGCCGAGTAGATCCGGACTTCCCAGAGACCTGAACTCCGCCTGACCGCGTTTCAGGGCTGCAATGAAATGACCGTTTTCCGGCCCTGCAATACGGGGTAGTCGGAAGGCGATGAGTCTCTTCAAGCCTCCGGCCTACAGCCACGGCGACCGCCTCGAGGCGGCCGGCCATGTGCTGCGCCTGAGCGTCAACGCCCGGGCCCGCCGCATCTCCCTGCGGGTCGACCGCACCCGCCGCGAGGTGGTGGCCACCGCCCCCTCCGCCAGGCGGCTCTCCGAGGCTGTCGCCTTCGCCCGCGAGCGCGCCGGCTGGATCAAGGCGCAGCTGGCCGACCTGCCGGAGGCGCGCATCGTGGCGCCCGGCATGACCGTCGAGCTGTTCGGCCGTCCCTTCCGGCTGGAGAGCCGGACCGGCCGGGCGAAAATCGACCTCGAGGCCGGCGTCATCGCCGCCCCCGACGACGCCGCCTTCGGCGATCGGGTCATGCGGCTGATCAAGGCCGAGTCCAGGCGCCGCTTCACGGAGATGACCGCCGGTTACGCCGCCCGCCTCAAGGTCCCGACCCCCAGCGTCAGCGTCGTCGACACCCGGGGCCGATGGGGCAGCTGCACCCCGGCGCGGACCGCCAAGCCGGCCTCCATCCGCTACAGTTGGCGCCTGGCCCTGGCGCCCTTCGCGGTGGCCGACTATGTCGCCGCCCACGAATGCGCCCACCTGATCGAGGCCAACCACGGACCAAGGTTCTGGGCTCTCGTCGACCAGCTGTTCGGCGATCCGGCCCCGCACAGAAGCTGGCTGCGGAGCCATGGAACGGGGTTGCACGCCTTCGGGCGCTGACCGTTTCCACCTCCAGCGGGGCTCTGGCGTGGAAGCTTCAGAGAAAGCCTTCGATGCCGGCCAGGCCGTACGCGCCGGTCGCGGCGAGCCGCCCGGCCGTCTCTCCCGTCACCCCGCCAAGCGCATAGACCGGCGCCGGCGCCGCGGCGACCAGGGCCGTGAAGGCCTCCGCCCCCAAGGGCGCTCCCGCCGAGGGGCTGCCGGAGGCAAAGACCGGCGACACCAGCAGGGCGTCGGCCAAGCCGGCCGCGTTGGCGGCGGCCAGGCTGTGGGCGGCGGCGGTGAGGATCCAGCCGGGACGGTCGGCCCGCAGGGCCGGCAGCCCATCGGCCAGCCGCTCGGGCAGATGCAGGCCGTCGGCGCCGATGGCCTCGGCCAGAGCGGGATCGGCCCCGGCCAGCAGGATCAGCCCGCGCCCGCGGGCGATGGCGGCCAGGCGGCGGCCGCGCGCGATAGCGTCCGGCGCGCCGAACGGGCGATAGATGACCCCGACCTCGGGGGGCAGGGTCTCCAGCACGGCCTCCGGGTCGGGCGTGCGCTGTGGGTCGGTCAGGAACAGCAGGCGCGGCAGGGGCTTGGCAGGGGTGCGCGCCGGGCGTAGGCGCTTGGCCGCCTCAAGCAGTTTCGCGAGCCCTTCCCGTGCCAACCGATCCCTCCATCGCCGAACGCCGCGCCGCCATCCTGGGCCGCATCGCCGGGGCGGCGGAGGCGGCGGGACGGGCGACGACGGACGTCACCCTTGTGGCCGTCTCCAAGCTGCAGCCGCAAGAGAAGATCGCCGCCATGCTGGATGCGGGCCAGCGGGTGTTCGGCGAGAACCGGGTGCAGGAGGCGGCGGGCCGCTGGGTCGGGGAGAACCGGCGCGAGGGCCTGGAGCTGCGGCTGATCGGACCCCTGCAGAGCAACAAGGCCGCCGAGGCGGTCGCCCTGTTCGACGTCATCGAGACGGTGGACCGGGAGAAGATCGCCGGCGCGCTGGCCGCGGCGATGGCGAAGTTGGGGCGGACGCCGCGGCTCTATGTGCAGGTCAACACCGGCGAGGAGCCCCAGAAGGCGGGCGTGGCGCCGGGCGAAGCGGACGCGTTCATCGCCCTGTGCCGGGAGCAGCACGGCCTGGTTCTGGAAGGCCTGATGTGCATTCCGCCGGAAGGGGAGCCGCCCGACAGCCATTTCGCCCTGCTGGCGGAGATCGCCGCCCGAAACGGGCTGTCGCGCCTGTCCATGGGGATGAGCGGCGACTTCGAGACGGCGGTCCGCTTCGGCGCAACCAGCGTGCGGGTCGGCACGGCGTTGTTCGGAGAGCGGTAGGAGGCTGGTCGCCCCCTACGACCCGATCTTGAACAGGTTGTCGTCCGAGTTGCGGTCGATGAGGATGCTGTAGGGATCGGCGCCGACCCAGACCGGCTTCTTCGCCACCGTGAAGGTCAGGGTCTGCTTGCCGCTGTGGATCGGCCTGCGTTCCAGGACCAGGATGTCGTCCTTGCCGAAACCCTTCTTGCCCGGCTGCTGGGTGAACACCCCGATGTCGAGCATCTCGTTCATCGGCGCCTCGGTCTCGACGCCCTTTCCGGTGGCGTAGAGCTTCTTGGCCTGCACGGTCAGGCTGACGTCGAACTTCCCGTCCTTGCGGGCGGTGACTTTGGCGTCGCTGACCTTGACGTCGTAGAGGGTGATCTTCTCGAACAGGTCGGTGATCAGGGCCTGCTTGTCGGCGGGCGCCCGGTCGCGGAACAGCTGCACCAGGTCGCTCGAGATCGGATAGGGCGCGCCCTTGAAGGCATGGTCCTTGAGAAACTGCGCCAGGGCGGCGTTGACGTTGTCCTCGCCGATCTCCTCCGCCAGCCGGTACATGACCAGCGAGCCCTTGCGGTAGTGGATATAGCCCTGGCTGCCCTCGACGCGGACCAGCGGCTTCTCGTCCAGCGGCTGGCCGCCGCGGTTCCGCAGGTAGCTGTTGAGCTCATACTTCAGGAACTTGCGGATCTGGTCCTCGCCGTAGAGGTTCTTCATCACCCGCAGGGCGCTGTACTGGGCCAGCGTCTCGGAGGTCATGGTCATGCCTTCCTGGTCGGCGGCGATGACCTGGTGGGCCCACCACTGGTGGCCGATCTCGTGGGCCCCGACATAGGTGACCATGTCGATCTTCTCGGGATCGCCGTAGTCGGCGATGAAGAACAGGTTCTCCGACCAGGGCATGGTGCCGGCGAAAGCCTGGGCGAAGTCGGCGTAGGCCGGGAATTCGATGAACCGCAGGTGGTCGAACTGATAGGGGCTGAAGTTGGCCTGGTAGTAGTCCAGCGAGGCCTTCATCGCCGTGAACATGCGGTCGATGTTGTAGCCGTGCGCGGGCCAGTAATAGATCTCCAGCCTGACGCCCTTGTACATCTGGGTCTTGACCGCGTAGCGGGCCGACTGGATCGAAAAGAACGGCATGACCGGGGCGCTGGTCACGAAGTGGGCCTGGCGGCGCTTGCCGGTCGGGGTGTCGATGATCCGGTCGGAGACGCGGCGTCCGGGCGCGATCGGCGTCTGGTCGGCCTCGGTGGTCACCGTGATGTCCGAACTCATGAAATCGGCGTCGTGGCGCAGGTAGTTGAACTGGCGTGACGGCACATCGCCCAGCCTGGCCACCGGCAGGTCGGGATTAAGCCCGTACTTGCGACGCTTGGCGCGGTCCTGCAGGCCGTCGCCGGGCCAGATTCCCAACGCCGGGGAAAATTCGCTGGAGTCGACGAAGGTGCCGTTGTCGACGACGCGGCGCTCGTTGCCGCTGTTTCTGAAGCCCTTTTGCGAGCGTTCGGTGATGAAGCTCATGGTCAGTTGGTCGCCAGGCCGCATGGGCTTGTCGAGGGCGAAGATGCGGTAGTTGAACTTCGCCAGGGTCTCCTTCGGCCAGGCGCCCTCGATGCTCAGGCCGTTGACCTTGAGGTCGCGGTCGAAGCGGACGTGGATTTCCTTGATGTCCTCGCTCGTCATGTTCTTGAGGACGTAGGTGCCGGTGACCTTCAGGCTGGGCTGGTGCGGCCGCAGGTCGACGTCCAGCTTCATCGACTGGATCTTCGGCTGGGGCACCTTGTCGAACTTGCGCTGGACGATCAGGGTCTTCTCGTAGTCCGCCTGCCACTTCTCGTTGGCGATGGTGGTGCGGTGCTCGTTCCAGACATTGGTGTTCAGGTAGATGTAGCCGCCGACCGCGCCGGCTCCGAGCAGGGCGATGACCAGCAGCACGCCGGCGCCGCTGATCAGCCGATGCGGCAGGCGGGCGATGCGCGGCCACAGCCGGGTCTCGGTCCCCCGCCGCCACAGGCCCCAGCTGAGCACCAGCAGGATGATGGCGATCAGGCTCCAGTAGCTGCGCGCGATCCAGGCCCCGATCCAGAACTTGCCAAGGCCGTTGATGTCCGACATCGGGGTGCCGAAGCCGCCGTCATTGGGGGTGGCCCCGTAGTTGTAGAGGATGTGGTCGAAGCCGAGATTGCCGAAGGTGATGCCGGCGATCAGGTAGAGGACCATCAGCCCCCAGCCGACGAACTTGTGCGGGCTGATCGCCTGGACGAACACCGCCAGGACGGCCACCAGGATCCAGTCGACGGCCTGCGGCAGGATGTACCAGACGACCCATTTGTCGAACTCGAAGTTGTCGTAGCCCTTGATGGCCTGCATGGCGACGCCGGCCAGGACGCTGACCAGCAGGGTCGAGATCAGCACCAGGGCGATGGCCAGGGTCTTGGGGGCGACGAAGGCCCAGTCAGGAACCGGCGAGGCGTCGATGATCTCGTGGGTCTTCTTCTCGCGTTCCCGCCAGACCAGTTCGCCGGCGTAGTAGATGGCGATGATCATCGGGATCAGGCTGAAGCTGCCCATCAGGGCGGGCAGCATGACCCGGGTCAGCGGATGCACCATGCCGCCGTAGCCGGTCTGCTCGGTGACGCCCCAGAGGGCGCCGGCGCTGTTGAACAGGCCGAGCGCCAGCAGCACCAGATAGGCCGGGCTGCGGAACACCTGGCCCATGTCCAGCCGGGTACGGGCGGCCAGCTGGCTCCAGCCGGTGTCCAGCCCGAAGGTCGGCCGCGGCAGCTTGCTCAGGGGGGCCGGAGGCGGCTCGGAGGCGGCGGCGGCGGCGGCGATCTTCAGCTGCTTGGCGCGCTTGCCGCCGAGCTTGCCGGGAGTGAAGCGGAACAGCACCGCCGGCAGGGCCAGGAAGGCCGCCCCGAGGATGAGGGTGAAGAGCCGGTTGTAGAGGATCAGGCCTTCGAACGCGGGGACCAGCAGGTTCCGCTCGCTGGCGGTCCAGTATTTGGTGGCCAGGAAATAGGCCCCCAGGCCCAGCGGCTCCCACATGGCCGTGAGACGTTCGAGCTCGGGCTTGTCGAGGGCGATGTTGGCGACGGTGTAGAGGACCAGGAAGGCGACGACGCCGACATAGGTCCACATCATCGAGCGGGTGACCGTGGCCAGGGCGAAGAACAGCGCCGACATCAGGAAGATGTTGGGCAGGGCCAGGGCGAAATAGCTGAAGACGAACGGCTGCAGGGTCAGGGCGCCCAGCGTCTCGCGGTCGACCCAGGGCATGAAGCTGCCGATCACGAAGCCCAGGGGCACCGACAGGAAGGCCAGGGCGGCGGCGGCGAAGGCGCCGGCGAAACGGCCGTAGAGGTAGTCGAAGCGCTTGACCCGGGTGGAGCGCAGGATGCCGCCAAAGCCCGTCTCGTCGTCGCGGACCACGACGTTGGCCACGAAGGCCGTGGAGACGAACATGAAGAACAGCGTCCAGATCAGGTGGGTCTGGCCGATGGCGAACGGGGCGTTCTTGTGGATGTTGCCGCCGCCGCCGATGCTGATCTGGTCGATCACCACCGAGCCGAAGGTCAGCAGGAAGAAGATGCCCGCGGCCACCCAGAACACCGGGTTCTTGATCTGGTAGCGGAATTCGAAGCTGGCGATCTTGCCGAACATGCCGGGCGCCCTCTCTAAGCGGCGCGCGAAGTGTGGAGGGTCGAGAAGTAGACGTCCTCGAGGCCGCCCTCGACCGGCGTGAAGCCATCGCCCGGATCGCTGTCGGACTCGACATGGACGACCGTGCGGCCGGTGAACAGCCGGGTGTGGATGACGCGGTAGCGGGCCTTGACCCCGTCCAGTTCGCTCTTGTCGATGGTCTTGCGCCAGATGCGGCCCTTGAGGCCGGCGACCAGGTCCAGCGGCGCGCCCTGCTTAACGATCCGGCCCTCGCAGATGATGGCCATGGCCGGGCAGAGGTCGGCGACGTCCTCGACGATGTGGGTCGAGAGGATGACCACCACGTTCTCGCCGATCTCGGCCAGCAGGTTGAGGAAGCGGTTGCGCTCCTCGGGGTCGAGGCCGGCGGTGGGCTCGTCGACGATGATCAGGGCCGGATCGCCGATCAGGGCCTGGGCGATGCCGAAGCGCTGGCGCATGCCGCCGGAGAAGCCGGCCAGGGCCCGCTTGCGCACGTTCCAGAGGTTGGTCTGGTTGAGCAGGTATTCGACCGTCTCGCGGCGCTCCCTGCCGTTGGAGACGCCCTTCAGCACGGCCATGTGGTCGAGCATGTCGTAGGCGGAGACGCGCGGATAGACGCCGAAATCCTGGGGCAGGTAGCCCAGGACCCTGCGCAGGTCCTCGGGGTCCTTGAGCACATCGATGTCGCCGAAGCGGACGTGGCCCTCGGTCGGCGCCTGCAGGGTGGCGATGGTCCGCATCAGCGTCGACTTGCCGGCCCCGTTGGGCCCCAGCAGACCGTACATGCCCTTGGGCACGATCAGATTGACGTCATCCAGCGCCTTGGCGCCATTCGGGTAGATGTGCGTCAGATTTTCGATGATCAGCATGGCTGCTCGAACCCCTTGGAAACGATCCTGTCCCGGCCAAACCCGGCCAGGTTACTCCCCCGTCAGTAGTCATGGCGGGGGAGCGGCAAGGGGGCAAGTGAAACAACGGTAAGGGGCGATCAGCCGGCGGGGCGCAGGTCCCTGCCGCCGCCCGCGTCCCCGGCGCCCTCCCGGTCTTCGCCGTCCTGTGCGGCCGTCGCCTCGTCGCCTTCGGCCGCCTCGTCGGGATCGACGCCCCGCTGGCGGTCCAGGCCGCGCATCACCGGGGTGACCGTCAGGCCATGCAGCAGCACCGAGGCCAGGACGATCAGGCCGACTATGGCCCACAGCCGCTCGGCCCCGGCGATCGGGGCGTGGTTGAGGCCGTAGGCCAGGTAGTAGAAGGATCCGACCCCGCGGATGCCGAAGAAGGCCAGGGTCAGGCGCTCGCTCCAGGTGACCTTGAGGCCGATCATGCCGACCAGCCCGGACAGCGGGCGAACCACCAGCAGCACGACCAGCGCCAGGGCGGCGTCGGTCCAGGTCAGGGGCGCCAGCAGGCCACTGACCAGGGCGCCCCCGAACAGCAGCAGGACGACCATCATGACGATCCGCTCCAGCTGTTCGGTGATATCGTGCATCTCGCGCTGGAACTCGTGCCGTCGATGGGCGTGGCGCAGGGTCAGGGCGGCGATGAACACGGCCAGGAAGCCGTAGCCGTGGACCGCCTCGGTGGCGCCGTAGGCGAACAGGGTGCAGGCGATGGCGATCAGGCCGTCGCCGGTCCGGGCCAGCGAGGTGCCCGGCACCTTGAAGGTCAGCCAGCCGAACAGCCGTCCTATCAGCCAGCCGGCGAGCACGCCGGCCAGCAGCTTCCAGAGCACGTCATAGCTCAGCCAGTCGATCAGCCACGGCTTGCCGGTCGTCGCCGCCAGGGCCAGGGCGAGGCCGAGATTGACGAACGGAAAGGCCAGGCCGTCGTTAAGGCCGGCCTCCGAGGTCAGGCCGAAGCGCACCTCGTCCTCCTCGCCGGTCCGCGGCGGACCGACCTGGACATCGGCGGCCAGCACCGGATCGGTCGGCGCCAGGCTGGCGGCCAGCAGGATAGCCGCGGCGAGCGGCAGGCCGGCCCAGATCCCGAGCAGGGCGATGGCGGCGATCGACAGCGGCATGGTGATGGCCAGCAGCCGCCAGGTGATTCCCCAGCGCCGCCAACCGACCACCCGGTCGATCTTCAGCCCCGCGCCCATCAGGGCGATGATCACCACCAGCTCGGTGAGCCGCTCGGTGATCTGCGGATAGCGGATCGGCAGGGGGGCGAGCCCGACCTGGGGCAGGGCGAAGATCAACGCCCCCAGGCTGATGCAGACGATGGGCAGGGACAGCGGCAGCCGCCGCAGGGCCAGGGGCAGCCAGGCGACCAGGGCGATCAGCAGGCCGCCGGCCGCGAGGACGACGATATAGGGGTCGGGCAGCAGGGATTCGGGCAGGGCCATCGGGCGCTAACGGCTGGCCCCGGCAATTCGTTCTGTGTCTCTGCTAAACAGTGTCCGCCTGTCAAAGCGTCCAGCGGCCGCTGTCGAGCGTGACGTCGCCATTGATCTTCAAGGTGTAGTCGGCCTTGCCGTCGCCGTTGATGTCCAACTTCAGGGTGGTGATGCCGGCCGCGAAGGTCAGGGTCATCTCGCCGGCATGCTTGCCGAAGATGCCGACCAGGCTGAAGCCGTCGTCCGCTCCACCTGCGACGGCGTCGATGCTCGACAGGTCGATGATGTCTCCGTCGGCGATCGAGAAGTCATGGATCTGGTCGAGTTCGGTTTTGGCGACAGTGCTCTCCTGGCCGACCATGAAGGTGTCGGCGCCGGCGCCGCCGCGCAGCTGGTCGCCGCCCAGGCCGCCGACGATCACGTCATTCCCGTCGCCGCCGTTGATCGTGTCGTTGCCGGCGAGACCCCAGAGGGCGTTGGTCCCGCTGTTGCCCAGCAGGTTGTTGGCCAGGGCGTTGCCGGTCCCGTCGATGTCGCCGGTCCCCTGCAGCTGCAGGGCCTCGAGGTTCTCGCCCAACACCCAGGTCAGGCTGGCGCGGATGATGTCCGTGCCCTGGCCGGCGAGTTCGGTCGCCACGTCGCCGGACTCGTCGACCATGTAGACGTCGTTGCCCAGGCCGCCCGCCATGGCGTCGGCGCCGGTCCCGCCGTCCAGATAGTCGTTGTCGGCGCCGCCGATCAGGGCGTCGTCGCCATTTCCGCCTTCAAGCCGGTCCGCGCCGATGCCGCCGGTCAGGCTGTCCACGCCGGCTCCGCCAGTCAGCTTGTCGGCCCCGTCGCCGCCGTTGAGGGTGTCGTCGCCATCGCCGCCGTCGAGGGTGTCGTTGCCGATGCCGCCGGACAGGGTGTCGGCGCCGAGGCCGCCCCAGAGGATGTCGTTGCCCTCCCCCCCGTCCAGCAGGTCGTCGCCGGCGAAGCCCCAGAGAATGTCCTTGCCGCCCTTGCCGGTCAGCAGGTCGTTCCCGCCGGCCCCACGCAGGGTCTCGGCGGCCGCCGTGCCGACCAGGGTGCGGTCGGCGGCGATGCCGTAGAGGATGGTGACGCCGGCGTAGCCGCTGTCGACCCCATCGCGGACGATCATCAGGTCGTCGATGCCGTCGCCATTGAAATCACCGGCGTTGGCGACGCCAGGCGTGGCCCAGCCGGCGAGGCCGGGCTCCTCCCGCACGACGACGCCAGGAAGGTTGACGGCGGCGACACTTGTGCTGGCGAAGGGCGCGGCGCGGGAGCCATAGACGACGTAATAGCCGTCACCGCCGAACACACCGGGGTTGTAGGCCGACATGACCAGATCGTCATAACCGTCGCCGTTGAAATCCATGACGGTGAGGGCCTGGCCCAGCCGAAAGGGGCCGGGCTGATCGGTATAGCGGTAGGCGATGTTGGGTTGGGAATCGGAGAGCGCCACGGTGGCGCCGAAGGATCCGTGGTGGCCGAGCATGACGACCACCTGGCCCGTCTGGGGCTGCCCGCCTGGCCCCCTGCCCCGAAGAAAGAGATCGTCGATTCCATCGCCGTTGACGTCGCCGGACGCGAAGCCGTTGTTCTCTCCGAGGAACCTGAGCGATTCGCGGCCGGCGAAGGTGAAGCCGTTGCCGCCGTTCAGCGCGCCCACATCGATGTCGGCGCCCGTGCTGTTGCGCAGTCCGAACACCACGGCCGCGCCGCCGGCTGCGCCCGCGCCCTCCGGGCTGAATAGCCCGGGGTTGGTCACGAAAATGTCGGTCAGGCCATCGCCGTTGAAGTCGCCCGTGCCAAAGTCCTCGCGGGAACCGACGATGCGGAAGCCCTCGACCTGGGACGTCGAGGCCCAGTCGGCGATGTTGACGAAGGCGGGATAGGCTCCGGTATGGCCGAAGACGACGTAGAGGGCGTCGGTATCCGAGACTAGGTAGTCGTCAATGCCGTCGCCATTGACGTCGCCGCCCGCGGAGATGTCGTAGAGCGTCTTGCCGGCCACGCCCCTGAGCACCATGCCGTTGACACCGTTGAAGGTGGCGACGTCGATGTCGGCGGAGAAGCCGCCGCTGTGGCCGAAGACGACGTAGATTTCGCCGCCGCCGCCGGCCCCGTTGGCGGTCACCGCGATGTCGTCGAAGCCATCGCCGTTGATGTCGCCGATGCCGGCGACCGAGTGGCCGAGATAGTCCCCCACCGCGTTCGGCTGGATGCGGAAGCCGTTGGAGCCGTCCAGGTCGGAGAGGTTGAAGTCGACGCTTGAGAAGCCGCCGGCCCTGCCGAACACCACATAGGCGACGCCATCGCCGCCGGCGTGGTCCTGGACCCCGATAATGACGTCATCGACGCCATCGGCGTTGATGTCGCCGGCCGAACTGACGTGCAGATCGCCTGGGTCCTGGCTGGCCAGCAGCAGATGGACGCCGGCGGCCGGGTCGGCGCTCGGAAGTGTTGCGGTCGTCGTTTCGCCGGCCATGTCGAGATCCCCCAGGCTCCGAAAAAATCTACTCAGACTGGGTAAATCGGAAAACGGCGTTGCGTAAACCCCGTTCGTCTGTGGAGCGCATCTAAACCAAGCCGAAATGGTTGGGCACCTAGGATGGGGACACCAGACCGCCCACCCGAGACCCGCTCCGTGCAGATCGACATCGTCCGTCCCGAAGACCTGACGCCTGCCCAGGTGGACCGCTGGGCCGCGCTGCAGTCGGCGCATCCGGACTGGCACAGCCCCTTCCTGTCGCCCTGGTGGGCGCGGTCGGTGGCCAGGGCGCAGGGCGACAAGGCCAATGTGAAGGTCGCGGTGCTGAGCGATGGCGGCGAGCCGGTCGGCTTCATGGCCGCCAAGGTGGGGCCGATGACGGCCATGCCGGTCGGGGCGCCGATGTGCGACTACCAGGGCATGGTCACTGCGCCCGGCGTGCGGTTCGATCCGGTCAAGGTGGTCGAGGCGCTCGGCGTCGGGCGGCTGGATTTCTCCCACATGCTCGGCTGCCAGGCGGACTTCGCGGTGACCTTCAAGGGAACCCAGCCCAGCTTCGCCATCGACATGCCGGACGGCTACGACGCCTATGCCCAGGCCCGCCGTGAGGCCGGGTCGGGCATTCTCAAGGATTGCGACAAGAAGCGCCGCAAGCTGGAGCGCGAGGCCGGGGCCCCGGTATTCGCCGCCTTTTCGCGCAGCAAGGCCGATTTCGACCAGCTGCTGGCCTGGAAGAGCCAGCAATGGAAGGCGACCGGCCAGACCGACGTGCTGGGCGCCCGCTGGACCAGCCGGCTGGTCCGCGACCTGTTCCAGAGCCGCGATCCGGAATACGGCGGCATCCTCTTCACCCTGCATGTCGGCGACAGGCTGGCGGCGGCGCAGTTCAACCTGCGGGCCCACGGGACGATCAACAGCTGGCTGATCGGCCACGACCCGGCCTTCGAGCGCTGGTCGCCCGGCATGATCCTGTTCCAGGACATCCTGCGCTGGATGAACGACACCCCCTACCGGCGGCTGGATCTGGGAGCCGGCGACTACCGCTTCAAGCGGGAGTTCTCCAACGTCATCACCCCGGTCAGCCACGGTTTTGTCGGGGCCGCCTCGCCGGTCGCCCTGGTCCGCCAGGCGGCCTACGCCCTGCGCAGCGCCGCCGAGGCCCTGCCGCTCGGACCGGTGTCTGAACTGCCGGGCAAGGCCATGCGGCGGCTTGACCTGATCCGTGGATTGCGGTGAAGCCTCCGGCTTCGTTAATCCCCCGGTTCCAATGACCCTGCACATCGACGACATCCGCGCCGCGGCCGCCCGGCTGGCCGGCCATATCGAGCGCACGCCCTGCCGCTATTCGAAGACGCTGTCGGAGATCACCGGGGCGCAGGTCTGGGTGAAGTTCGAGAACCTGCAGTTCACGGCCGCCTACAAGGAGCGCGGGGCGCTCAACAAGCTCATGTTGATGAGCGAGGCCGACAGGGCCCGGGGCGTCATCGCCGCCAGCGCCGGCAACCATGCCCAGGGTCTGGCCTACCACGCCACCCGGCTGGGCGTGCCCTCGACCATCGTCATGCCCAAGGGCACCCCGTTCGTGAAGGTCGAGCACACCCGCGCCCACGGGGCCAATGTCGTCATCGAGGGCGAGAGCTACGACGACGCCTACGCCCACGCCATGAAGCTGAAGGACGAGCGGGGCCTGACCTTCGTGCACCCCTTCAACGACCTGGAGGTGATGGCCGGCCAGGGCACCATCGCGCTCGAGATGCTGGAGGACGTCCCCGATCTTGAAATCCTGCCGGTGCCGATCGGCGGCGGCGGGCTGATCAGCGGCGTGGCCACGGCCGCCAAGGCGATCAACCCGGACATCCGCATCATCGGCTGCGAGCCGGCGATGTACCCCAGCTTCACCAACAAGATGCGCGGCCTGAACGGCCAGTCGGGCGGCCAGACCATCGCCGAGGGCATCGCCGTCAAGCAGGTGGGCGACATCACCTATTCGGTGGCCCGGCCGCTGGTCGAGGACGTGCTCTTGCTGGAAGAGCCGTTCATCGAGCGGGCCGTCGCCCTCTATTGCAACGTCGAGAAGACGGTGGCCGAGGGCGCCGGCGCCGCCTCGCTGGCGGCGCTGCTGGCCTATCCCGAACGCTTCCGGGGCAAGAAGTGCGGCCTGATCCTCTGCGGCGGCAACATCGACACCCGCCTGCTGGCATCCGTGCTGACCCGCGAGCTGGTGCGGGCCCAGCGGATCATCAGCCTGCGCATCGTCGGCGACGACCGGCCGGGCCTGCTGGCGACGGTGAGCCGGGTGATCGGCGAGATGGGCGGCAACATCATCGAGGTGGCCCACAACCGCCTGGCCCTCGACGTGCCGGCCAAGGGCGCGGAGTTCGACCTGATGATCGAAACCCGCGACGCCCAGCACACCCAGGAGATCATGGACGCCCTGCGCGAGAGCGGTTACCCGCCGCGGGTGGTTTGACGCTGGTTCCTCCCCCATCGGCGGAGGGGGACCGCGCGCGAATACGCGAGGCGTGGCGGGGGTCCGCACCGCCAGTGCAGCTTCAAACAGGTTTACCCGCCGACTTGAGCGGTGACCCCCTCCGTCAGTCGCCTATCGGCGCCTGCCGCCTTCCCTGATGGGGGAGGAACTCGACGGCTCCAGCGAAACCCGCTACTCGCCGCTGACCACAGCGAGATACTCCATGCGCCTGATCCCCCTTATCCTCGTCGCCGTCGCGGCCCTGTCCCTGACCGGCTGCGACAACGAGCGGCTGGCCCGGAAGAACGCGGTCGAGGGCGAGACCTTCATGAAGGAGAACGCCACCGCCCAGGGCATCCAGCTGCTCAAGGACGGGGTGCAGTACCGGGTGATCGCCTCGGGCCCGCCCGGTGGCGTCAAGCCGGTCAAGGGCGACGAGATCAAGGTCCATTACGAGGGCAAGCTGCTCAGCGGCGAGGTCTTCGACTCCAGCTTCGATCGCGGGGCCCCGGCCATCATGCCGCTGGAGCGGCTGATTCCGGCCTGGATGGAAGTCATTCCGATGATGCGGCCGGGGGACGAGTGGGTGATCTACGTGCCGCCGGAAGTCGGCTACGGCAAGGAGGGCGCGGGCAGCATTCCGCCCAACGCCGTGCTGGTCTTCCGCATCAAGCTGCTGGGCGTGCTGCCGGCGCGCGGCAATTCGGCGATGGGCTGAGGCGGCATGATCGGCCTTCTCCTCGCCGGCCTGCTGGCCGCGGCCCCGACCGACGGTTTCCTGGAGCGCAACGCCGGTCGTCCTGGCGTCCACCTGCTGCCCAGCGGCGTCCAGTACCGGGTGCTGGAAGCCGCTCCGAAAGGCGCGGCCGCGCCGTCGGTCGATGACCGGGTCACCGTCCATTACGAGGGACGCTTCCTGACCGGCGGGGTGTTCGACAGCAGCCTGGCGCGCGGCGAGCCCGCGACCTTCCCGTTGAAGGGGCTGATCCGCTGCTGGGTCGAGGTGCTGCCGAAGATGCGGGTCGGCGACGACTGGACGGTCTTCTGCCCGTCCGACACCGCCTACGGGCCCGTGGGCGCCGGCGACGACATTCCCCCCAACACCGTGCTCGCCTTCCGGATCAAGCTCCTGGCCATCGCCCCCGCCAAGGCGCCCTAGTCGGTAAACACCACCGTCTTGCGGCCGTTGAGCAGCACCCGATCCTCGAGCCGCCAGCGCAGGGCCCGGGCCAGCACCCGGCGTTCGATGTCGCGGCCCTTGCGGACCAGGTCCTCGGGGGTGTCGCGATGGCTGATGCGCTCGACGTCCTGTTCGATGATCGGACCCTCGTCGAGGTCGCCGGTGACGTAGTGGGCGGAGGCCCCGATCACCTTCACCCCGCGCGCATGCGCCTGGTGATAGGGCTTGGCCCCCTTGAAGCCCGGCAGGAAGCTGTGGTGGATGTTGATGCAGCGGCCTTCCAGCTTCGCCGCCAAGCCGTCTGACAGGATCTGCATGTAGCGGGCGAGGACGACGATGTCGGTCCTGGTCTCGCGGATCAGGGACCAGAGCTGGCCCTCCTGCTCGAGCTTGGTGTCCTTGCTGACCGGCAGGTGATGGAAGGGCAGGCCCTTGATGTCGGTGTGCTGGAAGGTCTCGGCGCCGTGGTTGGAGACCACCGCGCTGATCTCCATCGGCAGTTCGTCGATCCGCCAGCGGTAGAGCAGGTCGGCGAGGCAGTGGTCGGTCTTGCTGGCCAGGATCATCACCCGGTAGCGCTGGGACGGGTCGCGCAGGGTCCAGCGCATGGCGAAGCCGTCGCCGATGGCGGTGAAGGCCTCCCGCAGGGCTTCAGCCGAGGCGCCGTCGGGATCGAACACCACCCGCATGAAGAAGGCGCCGGTCTCGGCGTCGTCGTACTGCTGGGCGTCGAGGATGTTGCAGTCGCGGTCCGCCAGGAAGGTCGAGACGGCGGCGACGATGCCCCGGCGGTCGGGGCAGGCGAGGGTGAGGATCAGGGACGGGGCGGTCATGGGGTCTGGCGGGTAGCGGTCGGCCGCAGCGGGCGCAAGGGGCTCCATCCTCACCCGTAGGCCGAAGGCCGTATGGGGGAGGGGGACCGCGAAGCGGTGGAGGGGGCGAGTGCCGTGCGCCAACGG
>SDZP01000737.1 GCA_004144935.1 Caulobacteraceae bacterium
TCCCGCACCAGGGCGTCATCCTCGACCAGCAGGACCGTCGGCCGCGCTCCGCCGAGCGCCTGCATCACCTTGCGGGCCAGGGCATCGCGGCCGTAGGGCTTGGACAGCAGGTTGACGCCGACGTCGAGACGGCCGTGATGGACGATGGCGTTCTCGGTGTAGCCGGACGTGTAGAGCACCGGCAGGCCAGGACGCAGCTTCTGGGCCTTGGCCACGAAGTCGCGGGTCTTGATCGGCCCCGGCATGATGACGTCGGTGAACATCAGGTCGATACCGTCGTCAGCTGCCAGCACGGCCAGCGCCGCTTCCGGTCCGTCGGCCTGCAGGGTCTGGAAGCCCATGTCGGTCAGCATGGCGAGCGCCGCCTCGCGCACCGCCTGCTCGTCCTCGACCACCAGGATGGTCTGGCCGTGTCCGGTCGGGACCGGCGCCTGGCTGACGGCGCGCTCGATGACGGTCTTTCGGGTGCGGGGCAGGTAGAGCTTCACCGTCGTGCCCTGTCCGGGCTCGCTGTAGATGCGCACATGGCCGCCGGACTGTTTGACGAAACCGTAGACCATGGACAGGCCAAGACCGGTCCCCCGGCCCTCGCCCTTGGTCGAGAAGAAGGGTTCGAAGACCCGGGCCAGGGTCTCGGGGCTCATGCCCGCGCCGGTGTCCGACACGGCCAGCAGCACGTATTGACCGGCCTTCACCTCCGGCTCCTCGCGGACGTAGTCGTCGTCCAGCGAGGCGTTGGCGACTTCGACGGTCAGCCGACCGCCGCCGGGCATGGCGTCGCGGGCGTTGATCGCCAAATTCAGAAGCGCGCTCTCGACCTGGGCCGGGTCGGCCAGGGTGTTCCACAGGCCGCCGGCGATGACGGTCTCGACCTCGATTCCCTCGCCCAGGGTGCGGCGCATCAGCTCGGCGACCTCGCGGACCTGACGGCCCAGGTCGATCGGCTGCGGCTCGAGCGGCTGGCGTCGGGCGAAGGCCAGCAGCCGGCGGGTGAGATCGGCCGCTCGTTCGGCGCCATGGATGGCGTTACGCAGGCGGCGGCGGGCCTTCTCGTCGGTGACCGAGGGCTCGATCAGTTCGAGGTTGGC
>SDZP01000252.1 GCA_004144935.1 Caulobacteraceae bacterium
CTCAGCGTCGCGCCGGTCAGGTCGCAGCGGCTCAGGGATGCCTGCTGGAGCAGGGCGCCGCTGAGGTCGGCGCCGGCCATTGGCGTTCCGTGAATCTGCGCCCCGGCGAGCCTGGCCCCCGCCAGTCTGGCCTTGTTCAGGCTTCCGGCCCTCAGCTTCAGACCCGTGAGGTCGGCCTTGCGCAGGTCGGCTCCGTCCATCGGATGGTGCGGGATCAGCCGATAGTCGAAGGCCGTCTTCAGCCAGGGGGCGCCGCCGTCGGCGAACGATTCCACCTGCTCCTTCAGGGTCCATTCGCTGGAGTGGCGACCTCCCGGATAGCGCGACAGGTACCAGTCGACCCCCTCCTTGCAGGCGCCCAGCCGGGCCAGCAGCGACTGGTCCACGTGCCGCCCCTTGCCGGCGGCCGGGACGGCGTCGACCAACGCCTGCAGGTTGGCGAACAGGCGGGTCCCGGCAGGATAGGGCGCCGGATCCGGCTTGGCGGCCAGAACGAAGATCGGCAGACCCATGCCGGCGGCCAGACCCATGCAAAGGTGGGCCGCCGGGTCGGCCGGATACAGGGCCACCAGCATGGCGCATTGGCCCAGCAGCGTCTGGCGCGTCGCCGCCGGACTGTCCTCGGGCAGCATCAGCGGCTCCAGGCCGAGCGCTTCAAGCCGGGCGGAGGCCTCTCCCTCCAGTCCCCCGGCCGGCCCGGAGACGATGCAGACGCGCACGGGATCGGTCATTTGATGCGCATCGCCCTGATCAGGATCATGAACGGTGGCTGATTGAGCGCCGCGTCGGTGACCCCTGGCTGGGCCTGGGTCGGCGGGCCCGTATTGCCGGGCGAGGGGGTATTGGAGGTGGTCATGATGGTGTGGACGTGGACATCGGTCGACACGCTGCTGCCGGCGATGTGGTCGCCCGCCGTGCCAAGCACCTGGGTGGTGTAGCCTGAGACCGCGTGGGTATGGTCCAGGGGGTGGGTATGGTCGCCGAGGGTGTAGCCGTGCGTATGGCTGGCCGCGCCGCCCGTAGCGCCGATCTGGTCGTAGCTGACCGCGCCGCGGACATACACGGCGCGCAGGTCCGGTGTCTTGGTCCCGACCAGAGGGCTCTCCGGATCGGTGATCGTCGAGCCGTTGCAGAGCTGGAAGCCCTCGCCCGTCCAGCCCAGCCTTTGATCGCCGCTCCACCAGCTGATCACCGTGCCGACGGGAATGGCCGACACACCGTTCACCTGATGACTGTCGTCGGCGAAGTAGACCCCATCGGAGAGCCGGATCTCGCCATCGACGCTCAGGCGATAGGCCGGGACGTCCACCCCCACCCCGACGTTCTGGTTGACCGCCAGCATCAGGCCAGGCGGGCCGTCCCCCGCGCTTGTCGGCCCGGTGTCGAAGACGATCTCGCCGCCTTCCCGCACCTCCAGAATGTTCTGGCTGGCCAGGAAGTTGATGCTGTGCTGGGCGCCCGGATCAGAAACAAGCGCCTTCACCGATCCGTTCTGGACAAAGCGCAGGTCATGCTGGTCGTCGATCATCAGGTCGCCGGCCCGGACCGTCAGCAGGGGGCCGTCCAACGGGCCGGGAAGGCCACCGACGCCGATTTCGCCGTCCACGGAAACCTGCAGGGCGGTAGTCAGGGGGTCGCTGCGGACCCGCAGCAGCGCCCCGCGCGAAATCGCATAGGCGGCCTGGTTCAGCGCGGTGGCCGGAGCGCTGGAGACGGTCGCGGTCTGGCCGCTCACCGACAGGACGGTCAGGGACTGGGCATTCGCCACGTCGATCGCGTCTCCGACTCCGGGGGCCGCAGGGGCCAAAATCCGGTCGCCCGTCACAGCTGAAGACAGCTCGAAGGCGCTGCTGCCGAACAGCAGGTCGCCATCGCTGCTGATCGTCCCGACACCGGCCTGTGGTGCGCCCGGCTGCACCGACAGCGCGACCGACGAGGGGGCCTGCTGACCGACCCCGACGGCGCCATGCACCGACAGCGACCCGAACACATCGGTCAGGGGCGAGGCGACCACCAGCGTCTGTCCCTCGGAGTCCAGGGCTATCGTCGCCGCCGCCCCGCCGCCCGCCGGGGGCCCCATCGTCACCGCGCCGACGGTCAGGCCCCCATAGCGCCGCGTCGACAGGTCCGGCGTTTGCAGCCGCCGCTCGGGGGTGAAGGTCAGGCAGGCCAACGGCACGATCCAGCCGTTCATCAGCGGGGGCTGAGAGGAGACGGACAGCACTGGCGCATCGTCGATGCGGCAGTAGCCCGCCCCGGTCGCGAACATCCGGTAGTCGGTGTAGTCGCTGGTCAGGCCGAGATTCAGATAGACCGCGGGCGACACCTGGTCGCCCAGATTCACGGTCATCGCCCGGGTGAGCAGGATCTCGCGGCCGCCGCCGTCCACGGCCAGGCCGGGGGCGACGCTGACCGACTGGCCATCCGCCTGGACCGTCACCTCCAGCCCCCAGGCCACGCCCCAGCTGTGCAGGGCCGAGCAGCGCAGGGCCTGGCTCTCCAGGTGGTAGCTCTGCTCGAGGGCGAAATCCTCCGCCGTCAGCAGGCCGCTGCTCGAAAAATCCAGGCGCTTGCGGCTGGCGTCGGTCATTTGATGCGGATCAGCTTGAGGAGGCTGACATAGGGCGGCAGCGTCGAGGCCATGTCGGTGTGCTGGGCTCCACCGGAGTCGGAGTTCACGCCCGAGGTCTCGGTCGAGGCCTCGCCGCAACTGGCCGTCCACTTGTGGGAATGGCCGGAAGAGGCGTTGTTGTCGGGCGCGCCCGCCATGCCGTCGCTATGGGTCTCCTGGCCCGTCACCCCGCCGACGTCGGCATGGGTGTGCGGAAATCCGTGCGTATGGCCGGGCACGGTGAAGAGGTGGTCGTGGGTGTCGGACCCGATGCCGCCATTCGCCTGGCTGTCGTTGGCGGCCCCGACGATGAAGCGGTTGTCGAGGTTGGGTACGGCTTTGCCGTGCAGCTTGCTGTCCGGGTCGTTCACCACGCCGCCAGCGCAGATCATGAAGTTGGGCGGCGGCAACTGGCTGGCGGTCCCCTGCCACCAGTCGATAATCGCCCCTACGGGAACCGCATATTGGCTGCTCGTCTGGACGCTGCCATCGGGGAAGACCAGCCCGGTCCCCGGGACGGTCAGTTGCAGCGCCCCCGACACGTCCAGCTTTTCGGTCGGCGTCTTGCCGATGCCCAGGTTGCCGGCCGGGTCCAGGATCATGCCGAAGGGGGCCGTCGCGCCGGTCGTTCCAGCCGCCACCCGTCCCGGCAGCCAGGCGATGTCGCCGACCTGGTCGAATTGCAGCCGGGTGGGTGTCGGCGCGCCGCCTGACGTCGGGCTGACCTGGAACTGCACACGGCTGCCGCCATCCTCCGTGGTGACCAGCCCATCGCCGCCGAACGACAATGCAGCGCCGCTCGGCTGCGAAATCTCGATGTCGCCTGCGCCGACATGTAGCCGGGCCTGCGGCGGTGACACGCCGAGCCCGGTCCAGGCCTGCCGATCGATGGTCAGGGCCGGCTGACCCGCGTCGTTGCGTACCGAGACCACCAGCGCCTGTTCGTAGGTATAGGGCGCGTCAAGGCAGTTGAGCGGCTTGTCGGTGACGGCCTCGGTCGGGGAACTGATGCTGACCACCCGAGCCTGCCGCGGCTGGCCCTCACGATCGGTCAGTATCAGGGTGTCGCCGGGATGTAGCACCGCTCCAAACCGCTCGTCGCTGGCCCGCACCACAGTGTCATAGCTGGTCAACAGTCCGGGGCCCGGCAGCGCGACGATCGGCGCCAGCACGTCCAGACAGGCCTGCGGCGACATGGTGCCGACCCCCAGCACGCCATCGAGGATGGACAGGCTGGTTTCCGTCGCCGCGAGTTCGGAGGTCTGTTGCGGCGGGGACGGGGCGAGGCTCATCCACTCGGCGTCGATGCGCAGACCCCGCAGGCTCTCGCTGCTCCAGGCGACGACCGCGGCAGTAACCTCGGTCAGCGGATTGCGGAACGTCAACGCGCCGGCCGGAACCCCGGCATAGACCCGGCCTGCGCGGGTCACGTTGCTGCCGTCCCAGGTCCCCAGCACCAGGTTGATCGCAGGGTCGATGTCGGCCGGCGCCTGCCAGGCCAGAACAGGCTCTTCCAGCAGCGTTCCGACCACACCGGGGGGCGTCACCACGGTCATCTCGCCGTAGGTCAGGGTCAGCACCTGGCCGATCGCCGCGGGCGGCGGCTCCAGCCGCGCCTGCGCCAGCAGCACCAGCCGCCCCAAGCTGTCTATTCCCAGTCCCTGACCCACCTGCAATGCGCCGCTGGTCGTCGCCGGGCCGATGTCCAGGCCGCGGACGATACCCCAGCTGTTGAACGCCTGGCCGCCCGCCCGCTGCATGCCGATCTGGAAGGCCTGCTCCGCGGCATAGTCCGCGGCGGCCAGGAACTCCCCGGGAAAATAGGCGGTTTCGGTCGGGGCGCCGGTCATTGCGCCTCACCGGATCCGGAGCAGCATGACCAGGCCGGCGCTGCTCGGCACGCTGCTGGCCGCCTGCGTGTTCTGGCCCGCCAGGGCCGCATCGTTGGGCAGCGAGTTGGGCTCGGGGCAGTCCTGCAGGTAGATTTCAACCCAATGGACATGGTCGACGTTGCTGCATTTTGAATCGGTGGTGTCGCTGTCGCCGGGGGTCTGGTCGTCGCTGGTCTGACGCCAGACGCCGGGGTGCAGATGGATGATCGAATGGGTATGCACGGGGACGGCCTGGACCTCGTGCACGTGGGTCGCCGAGCCGCCGGTCTGCCCGATCAAACCATAGTCATCCGTGCCGACGATGCTGGATCCGACCAGGTTCGGGGTCGCCAGCCCGTTCAGCCTGCTCAAGGGATCGTTGATGATCCGGCCGTCGCAGATCATGAACTCTTCAGGCACGGTCAGCACACCGCCGCCCGACCACCACTCGACGATCCCGCCGACAGGCACCGTGGTGGCGATGGCCGCAGTGTTCTGCAGCACCCCGTCCCCGAAATCGAGGCCGCCCTTCATGGACTGGACAGAGCCCGCCACCGCCAGGGCCTGAGCGGGGGCCGCCACGCCGATGCCGACCTGGCCCTGGGCCGTGACAGTCAGGGTCTGGACGCCGCTGACGGCCGCCGCGCCGGAATAGAGGTCGATGCGTCCGGCCTCGCTGAACACCATGTGGCCGGCTCCGACCTGGTTGCCGCCGGCCGCGCCCCCCAGCGAGATCGCATGCAGGCTGGCGGCGGCCGGCGTGGCTCCGCTCTGGAGGCTGCCGGCGCCGGCGATGCGCAGGGCCTGGTCCGCCTCGAGGGCGA
>SDZP01000253.1 GCA_004144935.1 Caulobacteraceae bacterium
GTCCCGGCCGGGACCGTGCGCGGCCAGTCCCTCGACGGCGTCGACAGCTTCAGGAACCTCCCCTACGCCGGCCCGCCCACCGGCCAGAACCGCTGGAAGCCGCCGATCGCCGCCCCGACCTGGCCCGGCGTGCGCGACGCCACCGCCTTCGGCCCCGCCTGCATCCAGCCGCCGTCGCTGCCGGGCAGCATCTATTCGGAAGATCTCAAGGCCTTCAGCGAAGACTGCCTGTCTCTGAACATCTGGCGGCCGGCCAACGCGGCCAAGGCCCCCGTCATGGTCTGGATCCACGGCGGCTCGCTGGTCAGCGGCGCGGCTCGCTCGGGCATGTACGACGGCGCCGCCATGGCCCGGCGCGGCGTGGTGGTGGTGACCATCAACTACCGGCTCGGCGTGCTCGGCTACCTGGCCCACCCCGACCTCAGCGCCGAGTCCCCCGACGGGATCTCGGGCAATTACGGCCTCCTCGACCAGGTCGCGGCGCTGGAATGGGTGAAGACAAACATCGCCGCCTTCGGGGGCGATCCAGGCAATGTCACCGTCGCCGGCGAGTCGGCCGGGGCTCTCTCCATCCTCTACCTGATGGCATCCCCCAACGGCCGGGGCCTGTTCCACAAGGCCATCGTCCAGAGCGGCTACATGATCTCGACCCCGTCGCTGCGCGACACGCGCTTCGGCGAGATCCCGTCCGAGACCCTCGGCGAGACCATGGCCTCGAAGATCGGCGCCCGGGGCCTCGTGCGCCTGCGGGCCATGAACGCCACCGAGCTGACCTGGAAGGCCGTGATGGCCGGCTACCCGCCGTTCGGAACCATCGACGGCAAGATCCTGCCGCGCCAGCTGGTCGAGACCTTCGACCGGGGCGAACAGGCGCCGGTCCCGGTGCTGGTCGGTTTCAACAGCGGCGAGATCCGCTCCCTGCGCTTCCTGGCCCCCAAGGCGCCGGACACGCCGCAGGCCTACGAGGCCGCCATCCGCCAGCGCTATGGCCCCCACGCCGATGAATTCCTGCGCCTCTACCCGGCATCCAACATGGCCGAGAGCATCCTCGCCTCGACCCGCGACGGCATCTACGGCTGGACCGCCGAACGCCTGGCCGCCAAGCAGACGGCGGTCGGCCAGCCGGCCTACCTCTATCTGTTCGACCATGGCTACCCGGCCGCCGACAAGGCGGGCCTGCACGCCTTCCACGCCGCCGAAATCCCCTATGTCTTCGGCGTCTCGGAGCGCTTCCCGAGCGCCTGGCCCAAGATGCCCGCGACGGCGGAAGAGGCAGCCTTCGGCGATGCCCTGGCCGGCCATTGGGCCAGCTTCATCAAGTCCGGCGCGCCGGGCGGCGGCTGGCATTCCTACGGCACCGACCGCGCCTACATGGCCTACGAGGACCAGCCCCGTCCCAGGGTCGGCCTGATGCCGGGCATGTATCCCCTGCATGAGGATGTGGTCCTGCGCCGCCGGGCCGTGGGGACCATCCCCTGGAACTGGAACCTCGGCATCATCGCCCCGCCGCTGCCCTTGAGAGCCTCGGAGACCCAATGATCGACGGGGCCATGCAGCCGTTCGCCTTGACGCTGGACAAGGTGCTGGATCACGCGGCCAAATGGCATCCGCGCGCGGAGGTCGTCAGCGCCCGCGCGGACGGCGGCGTGGACCGCATCGGCTACGCCGACCTGGCCGACCGCAGCCGGCGCGTCTCCGGTGTGCTGCAGGGATTAGGCGCGGCGTTGGGCGACCGCATCGCCACCCTGGCCTGGAACAGTCAGGCCCATGTGGAGGCCTGGTACGCGATCATGGGGATGGGGGCCGTCTGCCATACCCTCAATCCCCGCCTGACCGCCGACCAGATCGCCTGGATGCTAGACCGCTCCGGCGCCCGCATCCTGATCGTCAGCGTCGACCTGCTGCCCCTGGCCCGCCAGGTCGCCCAGCGGGCCACGGGGGTCGAGCGCCTGCTGCTCATCGACGGCGAGGCCGAGGAGAGCAGCGCCGGCCGCCCGCTGGTCACGGGCCTGGAGGCCCTGCTCGTCGCCTGTGAGGACCGTCCGGCCTGGGGCCGGTTCGACGAAACCCAGCCCTGCGGGCTCTGCTTCACCTCCGGCACCACCGGCGCTCCCAAGGGCGTGACCTTCACCCATCGCTCCAGCTTCCTGCATGCCCAGCGCCTGCTGCAGGTCGACACCATGGCCATTTCCGGGGCCGACAGCGTTCTGGCCGTGGTGCCGATGTTCCACGCCAACGCCTGGGGCCTGCCGTTCGCGGTGCCCGCCGCCGGCGGCAGGCTGGTGCTGCCTGGCCGGCAGGCCGACGGCGAAAGCCTGGCGCGGTTGATCCGGTCCGAGGGGGTCACCGCCGCCGTCGGCGTGCCGACCGTCTGGCTGGGCCTGCTCGAACACCTGGAGGCGTCGGGGACCGACGTGCCCAGCCTTGATCGCATCGTCGTCGGCGGCGCGCCGATGCCGGCCGCCCTGATGGAGCGGCTGGAACGCAGCCTCGGGGTCAAGGTCCAGACCACCTGGGGCATGACCGAGCTGTCGCCGTCCGGCGCCGTCACCCCGCTGGGCGACGCGGTCCGTCCGGCGGCCCAGTCGGGCCGCGTGGCGCTCGGCGTCGACCTGCTGATCACCGACCCGCAAGGCCGGCCGTTGCCGCAACAGCGCAACGCCGAAGGCAATCTGCGGGTGCGCGGCGCCGCCGTCGTCGAGCGCTATTTCGGCGAGACGGCGACGGCGCTGGACGCCGACGGCTGGTTCGACACCGGCGATCTGGCCCGCCTCGACGACGCCGGCAACCTGATCATCACCGGCCGCGCCAAGGACCTGATCAAGTCGGGCGGCGAATGGATCAACCCGGTGGAGATCGAGGCCGTGGTCGGGGCCCTGCCGCAGGTTTCCCTGGCCGCCGTCATCGGCCGCGGCGACGCCAAATGGGGCGAGCGGCCGATCCTGCTGGTCGAACTGCGCGATGCCGGCGAGATCACCGACGAGGCGCTGCTGGCCCCCCTGCGGGGCCGGGTGGCGCCCTGGTGGATCCCGGACGCCGTCGTGCGCCTGCCCAGCATGCCGCTGGCCGCCACCGGCAAGATCGACAAAATCCGCCTGCGGGCCGAATACGGCGGGGCTATGCCTTGACGCTCGTCGGGTCAGTCTTGAAAGAGTACCGCGTGCCGCCCGCCCAGACATCCCCGCGTCGCTCCACCAAGGCCGAACAGCGCGCCGAATCGATGGAGCAGATTCTCGACGCCGCCGAACTGCTGTTCTCCAAGCACGGACTGCACGGCGTCACCCTCAAGGACGTGGCCAAGGAAGTGGGCGTTCACCACACGCTGTTGAACTACTATTTCGAGGACAAGAAGAAGCTGTTCGACGCGGTGTTCGCCCGCCGCGCCGGGGTGACCATCGACCGACGGATGGAGGCGCTTAACGCCTACGACGCCGCCACCGGCGGCAAGCCGACCGTCGAGGGCGCCCTGCACGCCTTCCTCGACACCGACCTCGACCTCTACATCGAGGGCGGCGAGGGCTGGCGCAACTACGGCGCCCTGGGTGCCCTGGTGTCGAACACGCCCGAGGGCTCGATGCTGATGGACGAGCACTTCGATCCGGTCGTCCTGCGGCTGGTCGAGATCCTCGAGAAGGCGATGCCGGACTGTTCCCGCGAGGACATCTTCTGGGGCTATCACTTCGTCACCGGCGCCCTGATGTTGACCCTGGCCCGCACCGGCCGGATCGACCGGCTGTCGGGCGGCCTGTGCAGCTCCGAGGACTTCGAGGCCATCAAGCTGCGCATCGCCACCTTCATGGCGGCCGGCTTCCACGCCATCTGCAAGTCGCGTCCGGCGGTCTAGACCGGCGGACGCCAACGACCGGATGCCCCCGCGGCGCAGCGCATTCCAGGATCGGTCACCGGCCGGCGGCGCGAAAACGCTAGGCAACTGACAAAAATGACAACCGCCAAATCGAACTCCGACCCTACCTTCCGCCTTTCGATGGTGTAGCTGTCGTTCCAAGCCGGCTTGGGGCCGCCGGCGCGGAGAACACGGTGTCAATTACGGTCGCGCTGCATCACCTGACCAAATACGACTACGACCGGCCGGTCGTGCTGGGACCGCAGGTCGTCCGCCTGCGGCCGGCCGCCCATACCCGCACCCGGGTGCAGAGCTACGCGCTGAAGGTCACCCCGGCCGGACACTTCATCAACTGGCAGCAGGATCCGTTCGGCAACTGGCTCGCGCGGCTGGTCTTCCCCGAGCCGGTGCGCGAGTTCAGCGTCGAGGTGAACCTCACCGCCGAGATGTCGGTGGTCAATCCGTTCGACTTCTTCGTCGAGCCCTACGCCGAGGCCATGCCGTTCGCCTATCCCCCCGAACTGGCGCGGGAGCTGGCCCCCTACCTGGCGGTGGAGGACGACAGCCCGGCGCTCTCCTCCTATGTCGCCCTGTTGCCGCCGACGGCGCCCAGCACTGTCAACTTCCTGGTCGACCTGAACGCCCGTCTGCAACGGGAGATCGCCTATCTCGTGCGCATGGACCCCGGCGTCCAGACGCCGGAACAGACGCTGGCGCTGGCCTCGGGCTCCTGCCGCGACAGCGCCTGGCTGCTGGTCCAGATCGTCCGCAAGCTGGGCCTCGCCGCCCGGTTCGTGTCCGGCTACCTGATCCAGCTGAAGGCCGACATCGACGCCCTCGATGGCCCCTCGGGGACCAGCACCGATTTCTGCGACCTGCACGCCTGGGCCGAGGTCTATATCCCCGGCGCCGGCTGGATCGGCTTCGACGCCACCTCGGGCCTGTTGACCGGCGAGGGCCATATCCCCCTGTCGGCGGCGCCGCACCACACCTCCGCCGCCCCGATCACCGGCATGGCCAGCCCGGCCGAGGTCGATTTCACCTTCGACATGTCGGTGACCCGGCTGATCGAGCCGGTGCGCATCACCATGCCGTTCGAGGAGGAGCGCTGGACGGCCCTGGACGCGCTCGGCGAGGCGGTCGACCGCGACCTGAAGGACCACGACATTCGCCTGACCATGGGCGGGGAGCCGACCTTCGTTTCCATCGACGACTTCGAATCGGCCGAGTGGAACACCGACGCGGTCGGGCCGACCAAGCGCGGCCTGGCCGACACCCTGATCCGCCGCCTGCGGGACCGGTTCGCCCCCGGCGGCCTGCTGCAGCACGGCCAGGGCAAATGGTATCCGGGCGAGGTGCTGCCGCGCTGGGCCTTCGCCCTGTTCTGGCGCGCCGACGCCCAGCCGATCTGGACCGACATCGACGCCATCGCCGGCGAGACGCCGGCCAAGGG
>SDZP01000738.1 GCA_004144935.1 Caulobacteraceae bacterium
CGAGAACCTCGAGCGGGCCAGCGCCCGGCTGGCGCTGATCGTGCCGATCGTCTTTCTGACGATTGGCCTGCTGCTGATGCTGGCGTTGCGGTCGTGGAAGGACGCGGCCCTGGTGTTCGCGGGTGTGCCGCTGGCGCTGGTCGGCGGGGCGCTGGCGCTGGCGGCGAGGGGTATGCCGCTGTCGATCAGCGCGGCGGTGGGCTTCATCGCCGTCTCCGGTGTGGCGACGCTGAACGGGCTGGTGCTGATGCAGGCGATCCGCCAGCGCTCGGCCGAGGGACTGGAGCCGGCGACGGCGGCGCTGGAGGGGGCGGTCAGCCGGCTGCGAGCGGTGATGACCACGGCCCTGGTGGCGGTGCTGGGCTTCGTGCCGATGGCTTTTGCCTCCGGGCCGGGGTCGGAGGTGCAGAAGCCTTTGGCGACGGTGGTGATTGGCGGCTTGACCACGGCGACGGTCCTGACGTTGATCGTGCTGCCCGTCCTGGCCGCCCTGGCCGGACGGCCGCGACGGGAGACGCCAGCTTGGACCTGAATATCCGGGGCCGCACCGCCCTGATCGCCGGCGGCAGCGCCGGCATGGGCAAGGCGGCCGCCCAGGCGCTGGCCGGCGAGGGGGCGGACATCGTGCTGTCGGCGCGCGGGGAAGAGCGGCTGCGGGCCGCCGCCGCCGAGATCGCCGCCGCGACCGGGGCGAAGGTCACGGCCGTGGTCGCCGACCATGCGACGGCCGAGGGGCGAGCAGTGCTGGCCGCCGCCTGTCCGGCCGCCGACATCCTGGTGATCAGCGTCTCGCCGCCGGCGGCGGTGGCGGACTTCCGGGCCATCGGTGAGGCGGACTGGCTGGGCTCGGTGAACAGCGGGCTGGTCGGGCCGGTGGAGCTGATGCGCCACTACAGCGAGGGGATGGCGGCGCGGCGCTGGGGCCGGATCGTCAACATCGCCACGGTGGCGGCCAAGTTTCCCAGCGAGACGCGGCTGCTGTCCGGGCCGGCGCGCTCGGCCCTGGTCAACTGGTGCGCGGCCGTCGGCCGGCGGCTGGCGCGGGACAATGTGACGATCAACTGCCTGCTGCCCGGCATGGTGG
>SDZP01000254.1 GCA_004144935.1 Caulobacteraceae bacterium
GGCTCGAGCACGATGGTGCGGTCGCCGTCGCGGCGGAACAGCGGGTAGGTCAGGTCGACCCCGACCACGCCCAGGGCGCGCCCGAAGCTGTCGTCGGACCCGGCGGCGGGATAGTCGGCGATCGAATAATAGTCGGCGCGGGCCTCGATGAAGGGCGAGGCGCGCAGGCCGCTGGAGAACGTGAAGTTGGTCCGCCAGTCGGCCTGGAAGGTGGCGCGCCGCGAATCGGCGCCGGGTTCGCTGGCCACGAACTGCGACTGCTCGCGGGTCAGCACCACGCCCGAACCCTGCATGCGGAAGCGGCCGCCCAGCACCGGCACCGGCAACTCGAACCGGCCTTCGATCAGGGGGGCGATGGTCGGGAAGGTGCGGTCGTTGTCGGTGGGCCGCAGGCCCTGGACGCTGATGGCGTTGATCGAGAACCAGGACAGGTTGTCCTGCCGGGTGGCGAACAGCTGGCTGGTCAGGCGGCGGTTGTCGCTGGCGGCCAGGCCACGCTGGCGGGAAACGTCGCTGATGTCGTACTTGTCGAAGATCAGGTCGTCGCTGGCCCGCTCCGCAGCGAATCCCCACTTCCAGGCCTTGTCGATGTCGAACAGACCATCGGCCAGGATGTAGGAGCGGTTGGTGTTGTCACCGATGCGGCTGCCGTTGCTGTCGAGGTCCTTCTCGTAGGTGTAGCCGAAGCGGGCGTTGATCTGTCCACTGTAGAACCGCTGGCGGTATTCCAGGTTCAGGAACGGATTGACCTTGGTGTTGATCTGCGGGCTGATCGTCAGGTCGGAGTAGGGGTTGATGACCCAGAGGTAGGGCTGTTCGTAGGACAGGCCGCGCCGCTCGGAGGCTACAATGGTCGGCGGCAGCAGTCCCGACATGCGGTCGGCGCTGGGGTCGGCGTGCCAGAAGACAGGCGCGTAAAACACTGGAATGCCGAACATTTCGATGACGGCGTTCTGATAGGTGATGAGGTGGTTCTCACCGTCCTGCACCACCTTGTCGGCGCGGATCGACCAGGTCGGCGGCTTGGTCTTGTCTTCCTCGCAAATCTCGCAAGGGGTGTAGATGCCCTTGTTGAGCTCAGCGGTGTTGTCGTCGCGACGGACCAGGGTGTCGCCTGCGATCTTGATGTTGTCCTGCAGCCGGGCGGAGAAGCCTTTGGCGACCCCGGCGCGCAGTTGATCGTCGAGGATCACCTGGTCGGCGAAGGCGGTCGTGCCGTCGCGCTCGACGATAACCACCTGGCCGGTGGCGACGACGATACCGGTGGTGCGGTTGTAGACCACCCGCTCGGCCCGCAGGGTGCGGCCCTGGTTACGGACCTGCACCTGACCCTCGGCGGTGATCGTGCCGGCCTTGTCGTCCTGGATGAGGGTGTCAGCTTCCAGGTAGTAGCCCTGGTCGCCCAGACCATCGTCAGCCGGCGGCGTCGCCGCCTGAGGGGCGGCGGCCATGACCGGCAAGGCCGTGGCGATCGCACCATCCTCTTCCGCGAAAGCGGGCAGGGCGAGCGCCGTGAACACGAGCGCCGTCGCACCCGCCAACAAGCGGGCGCGAGTGTTGCGCGGATCGGTGCTGTCCAGCCTCATGAAACCCCTGTTCCCTCCTCGCCAAGCACTAGGGCGGCGAGTCACCCGTCTTCCGTATAGCAAAGCAGGGTCAGTCCCGACAAAAGCGCCAACAAAGGCGGCGCCCAGGCGGCGAGCATGGCCGGTATGATCTCCGCCCTGCCGAGCGCTATGCACATTTGGTTGAAGAAGAAGAAGGCGAAACCAAGGACCACGCCCGAACCGGCCAGCGCCGGCAGGCCGCCAAGCCGCATCAGCCTCAGCGAAAAGGCGGCGGCAAGCACCGACATGGCGGAGAACAGGATGGGCGTGGCCAGCAGCTGCTGCAGCCTCAGCCGGTAGGCGAGGGCGGAGAAGCCGGCCTTCTCGGTGCCGACGATGGTGGCGGGCAGCCGCCAGAAGGCGATGGCCTCAGGCGTGGTGAAGCGCTCGATCGCCGCCTGGTCATCGAGCGTGGAGGGGATGGTCAGGCTCTCGGATCGCACCGAGCCGGCCCCGGGGGTCGCCTCTCGCACATCGGTCAGCCGCCAGTAACCGGGCATCAGCCGCGCCTCGGCCGCCTCGACCCGGCGGGAGAAGGCCAGGCCGCCATCCGGCTCGACCCGGTAGATGAACATCGAGACGACCTTGAGACGCACCACGCCCTCGACCTGGTCATGGCTGCGGGCGCGGATGACGACCTGGGTGCGGTCGTCGGTCTGGCGCAGCCAGGTCTCCTTGGGGGCGTTGGCCAGGTAGTCGTCCATAACCGCGGTGCGGGCCTGCTCGAACTTGACGTTCATCCAGGCGGCCACCGGATTGAGAACCGCCACGGTCAGGGCCCCGACCACGAAGGCGGCCGCGGCGGCCGGCAGGATGAAGCGCCAGGCCGAGACGCCGGCGGCGCGCATGGCGATCAGCTCGCTGCGCCGGTTCAGGCCCACGAAGGCCGCCAGGGTGCCGAACAGGAAGGCGAACGGCAACAGGGTGAGGATGGTCGACGGCGCCTTCAGCAAGGTCAGCCACAGCAGGACCACGAAGCCGGCGTCGGCCCGGCCGCCGACGTTGCGGGACACGTCCACGAAATCGATCAGCAGGATAACGGCGGCGATGATGGCGAGCGCGCCGGCCACCGAGGTCATGGTGCGGTTCAGCACATAGCGTTCGAGCCGGCCGGGGATGAGTCTCATGCGGCCACTCCCAACGCCGTCGGTCCTCGGGGCGAGGGACCCTGGGGAGGCCTGGGCATGCGCATGAACGGGATCCAGGCCTGCCAGCCGTGACGGCTCTCGACCGGGCGGAACACCTGGTCGAAGCCCCAGATCATCGCCCCGATCGGGATCGAGTACTGCAGGACGTTGAAGGCGACGTTGTCTTCACAGGCGGCCTGCACCGCAAAGCCGATGATCCGCACCAGGGCGGCGGCGGCCCCGATCATGGCGATGCGCTTGGCGTAGCCCATGCGGTTGAAGCCCGCCCCGACCACGGCGGCCAACGCCATGGCCATGAAGGCCAGGGCATACAGCGGGGAGGCCAGCCGGGAGTTGCCCTCCGCCAGCATCCGCTTGCGGTTCTTCTTCTCGTACTCCTGGCTGAGGTCCGGGTAGAACAGCTCGTGCAGGTAGCGGTCGGAGGCCTTGAAGCGGATGGTCTCGCGGTTGTTGAGGTAGGGCTTCAGGTCCAGGGCATATTCGTCAAAGGTCAGGTAGTTGAGCACGCCGCGCTCGGAGAATTCCTGCGTCGATCCATGCCGCATGAGCAGCAGAGGCGCGCCGTTCTTGAACAGCACCTGGCCTTCCTTGGCGGTATAGGTGGTTGCCTGGCCCTCTTCGGTCATCTGGTGGATGAAGAGGTTGTGGATCGCGCCGTTGTTGTCGACGGTCTGGCCATAGACGGTCAGGCGCGGGGCCGGGTCAGTGAACTGGCCCTCGACCACCAGCATGGCGGCCAGATCCGTCTTCGCCTGGAAGATCAGCTTGCGGTACTCGCGATAGGCCGCCGGCTGGACCCACAGGTTGATGACCAGGCAGGTCAGCGTGGCCAGCACCGCCAGCTTGACGGCCGGGCTGATGACCCGCCAGCGGCTCATGCCGCCGGCATAGGCGACGATCAGCTCCTGGTCGCCCTGCAGCTTGTTGAGCGCCACCAGGGCGGCGACCAGCACCGCGATGGGGATGATCAGGTTGGCCAGCTGCGGCATGGCCAGGATGATGATCTGCAGATAGATCCAGGCGCTCTGGCGCTGCTCGATGATGATGTCCAGCTGCCCCAGGCTCTGGCTGAGCAGGCCCACGGCCGCGAGCGCCGCCGTGGCCAGCAGCGTGGGCCATAGCAGCTGGCCAAAGAGGTAGCGTTCGATCAGGCGCATGTGGACTTTGAACTGGGGGCTCTGACGGGCCGCCGGATCGTTGTTACTAGTGTGCGTTGGGCCCGAACGGAATACGTGGCGCCGCGATTCATCGCCCGGTGCGTGATTTACGCCGCCCGCTTCCTTCCTCGCGCGGAAAGGCCTATCTCGCCTGCCAAGACATTGTGAGGAGCGCTTCATGCGTATCGAGTTCGTAGCTGTCGACCGCGCCAACCCGCCGGCCGAGGGCGCTGTCGCCACCGCCATCATCGATGGTGGCAAGCTGTCCGACGGGGCGCAGGACCTGGACAAGGCGACCAGCGGCGCATTGGCCCGCGCCGTCGCCGCCGGCCGCTTCAAGGGGGCCAAGGGCGCGTCGCTGGAGCTGGTCGCTCCGGCCGGCCGCGAGAACGCCCGCATCACCCTGCTGGGTGTCGGTGACGGCCAGTGGAACGGCGAGGCGGCGGAGACCTTCGGCGCCTCGGCTTACGCCGCGACCAAGACCTCCGGGGCCAGGACCCTGACCCTGTTGCTGCCGGCCGCCAGCGCGGAGGAGGGGGCCCGGGCCGCGTTCGGCGCGACCCTGGCCAGCTACCGCTTCGACAGGTACCGGACCACCGAGAAGGCCGACAAGAAGCCGTCGGTCGAGACCGTGAAGGTCGCCGTCGACGACCCGGCCGCCGCTGAGGCCGCCTGGGCTGGACTGAAGACCCTGGCCGAGGCCATCTTCTTCAGCCGCGATCTGGTCTCCGAACCGCCGAACGTCCTGCATCCCGAAAGCTACGCCCAGCGCATCAAGGCGCTGGAGTCACTGGGCCTGGAGGTCGAGATTCTTGGCGAGGCCGAAATGGCCAAGCTGGGCATGGGCTCGCTGCTCGGCGTCGGCCAAGGCTCGATCCGCGACAGCCAGCTGGTCGTCATCCAGTGGAAGGGCGGCGGCGACGCCCAGCCCATCGCGTTTGTCGGCAAGGGCGTAACCTTCGACACCGGGGGCATCTCGATCAAGCCGGCCGACGGCATGGAAGACATGAAGTGGGACATGGGCGGTTCGGCCGCCGTGGCCGGCCTGATGCATGCCATCGCCGGCCGCAAGGCCAGGGCGAACGTCGTCGGCATTCTCGGCCTCGTCGAGAACATGCCCGACGGCAATGCCCAGCGTCCGGGCGATGTGGTCACCAGCATGTCCGGCCAGACCATCGAGATCATCAATACCGACGCCGAAGGCCGCCTCGTGCTGGCTGACGCCCTCTGGTATTGCCAGGACCGCTTCAAGCCGCAGTTCATGGTCGACCTGGCCACCCTGACCGGCGCGATCATCATCTCGCTGGGCAACGACTACGCCGGCCTGTTCAGCAACAACGACGCCCTGTCGGAGAACCTGCTGGCCGC
>SDZP01000255.1 GCA_004144935.1 Caulobacteraceae bacterium
GGCCGGGCTGCCCTTTTTCGTTGGTTGGATACTCGTTGAAGCCGGCGCTGCCCTCATCCGACCCGCTTCGCGGGCCACCTTCTCCCGCCTGCCGGGAGAAGGTGGCCCGCGAAGCGGGTCGGATGAGGGCAGCGCCGGCTTCAACGAGTATCCAACCAACGAAAAAGGGCAGCCCGGCCTAAGCCGGTGCTGCCCTCAACCGTCGGCTTCGCCGCCACCTTCTCCCGACGAGCGGGAGAGGGAACGGTGATCCTGCCCTAAACCAGCTCCAGCTCGCGCTCGCCGTCCCGGGCCTTGGCGCCCAGCCGCGCCATCAGTGCCTCGTACTGGCCCCACAGCGCCGCCGGCATGCGATCGCCGAAGCGCTCGTAGAAGGCCGGGATCAGGGACGCTTCCTCGCGCCAGACATCGGCGTCGACGCTGAGCAGGAGCTCCAGCTTCTCGTCGCTGAGATTGAGCCCCGAGACGTCCAGCGAGCCCTTGGCCGGCAAACGGCCGATGGCGGTGTCGACGGCGTCGACCTCGCCTTCCAGGCGGTCGAAGATCCACTTCAGCACCCGGCTGTTCTCGCCGTAGCCCGGCCAGACGAACTTGCCGTCGTCCTTGCGGAACCAGTTGACGAAAAAGATCTTCGGCAGCTTGGCCGCATCGGCCTTGGCCCCCACCCTCAGCCAGTGGCTGAAGTAGTCGCCCATGTTGTAGCCGCAGAAGGGCAGCATGGCGAAGGGATCGCGGCGAAGCTCGCCGACCTTGTTCTCGGCCGCCGCGGTGCCTTCCGAGGCGGTGTTGGAGGCCAGGAACACCCCGTGCTCCCAGTCGAAGGCCTCGGTGACCAGCGGCACGGCGCTGGCCCGGCGGCCGCCGAACAGGATGGCGCTGATCGGCACGCCGGCCGGGTCGGCCCATTCGTCGGCGATCACCGGGCACTGGTGCGCGGCCACCGTGAAACGGGCGTTGGGATGGGCGGCCGGGGTCTCGGACGCCGGCGTCCAGGGGTTGCCCCGCCAGTCGGTCAGGTGGGGCGGCGCCTCGTCAGTCAGGCCTTCCCACCAGACGTCGCCGTCCGGGGTCATGGCGACGTTGGTGAACACGCAGTCGCGGTTCAGGGCGTCGATGGCATTCTTGTTGGTGCCGATGCCGGTGCCCGGCGCCACGCCGAAGAAACCGGCCTCCGGATTAATGGCCCGCAGCTGGCCGTCGGAGCCGAAGCGCATCCAGCAGATGTCGTCGCCGATGGTCTCGGCCTTCCAGCCGGGGATGGTCGGCTCCAGCATGGCCAGGTTGGTCTTGCCGCAGGCGCTGGGGAAGGCGGCGGCGATGTAGCGGACCGCGCCCTTGGGGCTGGTCAGCTTGAGGATCAGCATGTGTTCGGCCAGCCAGCCCTCGTCGCGGGCCATGACGCTCGCGATGCGCAGGGCGTAGCACTTCTTGCCAAGCAGGGCGTTGCCGCCATAGCCCGAGCCGTAGGACCAGATCTCGCGGCTCTCGGGGAAGTGGACGATCCACTTCTCCTCGTTGCAGGGCCACGGCACATCCGCCTCGCCCTCGGCCAGCGGCGCGCCCAGGGTGTGGACGGCCGGCACGAAGAAGCCATTGGCGCCCATCATGTCCAGCGCCTGTTTGCCCATGCGGGTCATGACCCGCATCGAGATGGCGACATAGGCGCTGTCGGTGATCTCGACGCCGAGGGCGCTGATCGGCGAGCCGATCGGGCCCATGCAGAAGGGCACGACGTACATCGTCCGCCCGGCCATGCAGCCGTCGAACAGGCCGTTCAGCCGCTGGCGCATCTCGTTCGGCTCGGACCAGTTGTTGGTCGGGCCGGCGTCGATTTCGTTTTGCGAGCAGATGAAGGTGCGGCTCTCGACCCGGGCGACGTCGCGCGGATCGGAGGCGGCATAGAAGCTGCCCGGACGCTTCTCCGGGTTCAGCCGCTTCATGGTGCCGGACTCGACCAGCCGGTCGGTGAGCAGGGTGAACTCTTCGTCCGATCCGTCGCACCAGTGGACCGCCGCCGGCCTGGTCAGGGCGGCGATCTCGCGCACCCAGGCCACAAGCTTGGCATGATTGGTGGGGGCCTCGTCGAGGCCGGGAATCGAGACGTCGCCGTTCATCACCGGCGTCCTCCATTTTGTTACTTCCGACGCGCCGGATGCCCTCTGATGGGACCCCTTTGCACGCCCTTGCGCGGAACCTGCCTAGCCCGCCGGAGGGGCGCGGGGCAAGGCGAAAGGGGGAAAAGTGATGAAGCTTCGGGGGTTACTTAAGGGGAGCCTGTCCGTATGCGGGCAATCGCCAACGGACTGCTGTCTCGATAGGATCGGGAAAAAGCGGGGGAAGCGTATGCGTTGGATCGTTGGGGGCCTGATGGGCCTCGTTGGCCTGTTGACCCTGGCGGCCGGCGTCCTGCTGCTGCTGGACCTGCCCAACCGCCCGGCCCGGACCGACACCGCCGCCCTGGTCGCCCGAGCCGAGCGCTATGACGTCCAAATCCGCCGCGACGACTGGGGCGTGCCGCACATCCTGGGCAAAACCAATGCCGACGCCGCCTTCGGCCTGGCCTTCGCCCATGCCGAGGACGACTTCGCCACCATCCAGGAGGTCACCCTGGCGACGCGCGGCCAGCTGGCGGCGCGCAATGGGCTTAAAGCCGCCCCGACCGACTATATCGTCAGCCTGCTGGGCGTCTGGAAGGCCGTCGACGCCGGCTACGAGGCCAGGCTGCCGGCCGACGTGCGGGCCGTGCTCGAAGGCTATGCCGACGGCGTCAACCTCTATGCCGCCCAGCATCCCGGCGAGGTGTCGCCCGGCCTGCTGCCGGTTACTGGCAAGGACATCGCGGCCGGCTTCGTCTTCAAGACCCCGTTCTTCTACGGCCTCGACGCCGAGCTGAAACGGCTGAACGACCTGCCGGCCGACCCCATGCCCAAGGGCTCGAACGGCGTCGCCGTGGCCCCCTCCCGTTCCGCCGACGGCGCCACCCGCCTGCTGGTCAACAGCCACCAGCCGTTCACCGGCCCGGTCGCCTGGTACGAGGCGGTGGTCGAGAGCGGCGAAGGCTGGCACGTGGCCGGCGGCTTCTTCCCCGGCTCCCCCTTCATGCTGCACGGCCACAACGCCGACCTCGGCTGGGCCAACACCGTCAACAAGCCAGACCTGATCGATACCTACCGCCTGGTCATCAACCCGAAGAACAGGAAACAGTACCGCCTCGACGGCGCCTGGAAGGATTTCGAGCGCAGCGAGGCGAAGCTGCGGATCAAGCTTTGGGGGCCCTTCCACGTCACCGTCCCCAAGACCGTGCTGCGCTCGGTCCACGGTCCGGTGATGGAGACCAAGGCCGGCCTATTCGCCCTGCGCTTCGCCGGCATGGATGAAGTGCGCCAGCCGCTGCAGTACTGGCGGCTGAACCTGGCCCGCAACGCCGACGACTGGCGCGCCGCCATGGCCCTGCAGGCCCTGCCCAGCATCAACTATATCTACGCCGACCGGACGGGCACGATCGCCTACGTCTACAACGGCCTCTTTCCCAACCGGCCCGAGATCAAGGGCGTCGACTGGCAGGGCGTGCTCCCCGGCGACCGCTCCGACCTGGTCTGGAAAGGCTACCTGCCGTTCGACCGCGTCCCGCAACTCTGGTCGCCCAGGGGCGGGCTGGTGTTCAACGCCAACAACACCCCCTTCCGCGCCACCCCGGACGGCGAAGGCCTCGACCCGCGGGGGTTTGCGCCGTCGATGGGCATCCAGACCGACATGACCAACCGCTCCTGGCGCGAACTGGAGACCTTCGGGGTCGACACTTCGATCACGCCGCAGGAGTTCCAGGCCTACAAGTTCGACGTCGCCTACAGCCCCCGCTCGCGGGTCGCCGCCATCGTCCGTGAAGTGCTCGCCATCGATCCCGGCCAGGACGTCGAGCTGAAGGCCGCCCAAGCCTTGCTGCGCGGCTGGGACTTCCGCGCCGATCGGAAGAGCCGCGCCGCCGCCCTGGCGATCGGCACGGCCTGGGCGGTCGAGACCGATCCCAAGGACGGCGGCCCGCGCCCGACCCCGCTCGCCGCCGTCCGCCGGACCGCCGCCGAACTGAAGCAGCACGTCGGCCGCATCGATCCCGCCTGGGGCGAGGTCAACCGGCTTGTGCGCGGCGAGGTGAACCTGCCCGTCGACGGCGGACCCGACACCCTGCGGGCCATCTACGGCGAGCCCGGCAAGGACGGCCGGCTGACCGCCGTGGCCGGCGACACCTTCATCATGATCGTCGAATGGGACAGGGCCGGGACCCTCTCCAGCCAGAGCGTCCACCAGTCCGGCTCGGCCACCCTGGACCTTCGCTCGAAACACTACGCCGACCAGGCCCCGCTGTTCGCCGCCCACCGGTTCAAGCCGGTCTGGTTCACCGAGGACCAGCTGAAGGGACACGTCGCCGAGACCTACCGGCCCGGAAAACGCCGAGGCTGACGCTAAGTCACGGTTGCCCCCTCCCTTGGCGCGAGTAGGCTGACGTTTGCGTAAGGCGGCGTCAGACCGCCTCGGCGTCCGGAGAGAGACCATGGACCACGACATCGTCATCGTCGGCGGCGGCATCGGCGGCTCGGCCCTGGCGGCCGTGCTGGCCGGGCGCGGCATGGATGTGTTGCTGCTGGAGCAGACCGAGGTTTTTGAAGACCGGGTACGGGGCGAGTGGATCGCCCCCTGGGGTGTCGCCGAGACCCGGCGCCTCGGCCTCTACGACCTGCTGATGGCAGCCGGCGGCCACCACCTGACCCGCCACATAACCTATGACGAGAGCCGCACGCCGCAGGAGGCCGAGGCCAAGACCCTGCCGCTGGGCATGTTCCTGCCGGACGTGCCGGGGCCGCTGTGCATCGGCAACCCGCACCACTGCCAGACCCTGTTCGACGAGGCCGTTCGCCGGGGCGCCAAGGGCCTGCGCGGCGCGCGGGTCACCGCCATCGCGCCGGGCGCCAGGCCGACCGTGACCTACACCGTCGACGACGTCGAGACGACCGTCTCCTGCCGCCTGATCGTCGGCGCCGACGGCCGCACCAGCTTCGTGCGCGAGCGCTCCGGCGTCGCCCTGCACCAGGACAAGCCGCACCACTGGTTCGCCGGCCTGCTGGTCGAGAACGCCCATGGCTGGCCGGAAGACCTGCAGGCCATCGGCACTGAGGGCGACTTCGCCTTCCTCGCCTTCCCGCAAGGCGCTGGCCGCATCCGCCTCTACGGCAGCTATGGTCTCGACCAGAAGCGCCGCTTCGCCGGACCGGACGGCCCCCGCTGCTCTCCTATTTCAATAACGACAGCTGGACCGACACCCCCTACGCCGAGGGCGTGGTGCTGGTCGGCGACGCCGCCGGCTGGAACGATCCGATCGTCGGGCTGGGCCTGTCCATCACCTACCGCGACGTCCGCATCGTCAGCGACATCCTGGCCAGCGACACCTGGGACTTCGCCCCCTACGCCGAGGAACGGGCCGAGCGCCTGCGCCGCCTGCGGCTGGCGGCGAAGATCACCTCCGGCCTCGACGCCGAGTTCGGCGAGGCCGCCAAGGCCCGCCGCCGCCATCACTTCGAGAAGACCGCCGAGGACCCGATGCTCGGCGCCCACGGCTTCGCGGTCATGGCCGGCCCCGAGACCCTGCCGGCCGAGATCTTCACCGAGGCCCATGCCGCCCGCGTGCTGGAGACCGCCTGATGGATATCGAGGACTTCAACCGCCGCTGGCTGGCGGCCTGGACGGCCAAGGACGTGCCCGCCCTGCTCGGCTTCTATGCCGAGGACTGCCTGTACAAGGACAACAACACCGCCGCCGGCATCACCGGCCACGCGGCGCTGAAGGGGTATCTCGAGGGCCTGTTCGGCGCGACCCCGCCGATGACCTACACGCCGGACACGGTCTGGGCCATCGAGGGCGGCTTCTGCGGGCGGTGGTATTGCGACATCGCCATGCCCGATGGGGTGACGAAGATGCGAGGGTTCGACCTGGTGATCCTCGATGGCGATCGGATCAAGGAAAACGAAGTCTACGTGCACATGTTGCCGTAGCGTCCAATTAGGCTACCCTATGAAGGGACTCGCCATTAAGATGAGCGCCTATATCGTTGGGCGGACCGACCGATGTCCCTTGAGCGGATTCATCTCCGTAAGCTCCTGCAGATGCTCCATGCTCGCCGGGCGAAGCAGATTTCGTTGCTGCGCGAGGACATCCGCGCAACGATCAAGAAGGAAGCCGGATACGAGACATCGGGCGGAGGCGACTTCTTTGTTTCGTTCTGGGCAGATGCAAAGAACCACGTCCAAGGCACGAGCGATCTTGAGGCCCAGACGGACATCCGCATCGCAAGCCTGAAGGGCAGGAGGCGCCTCTACGAGATGCTTCGGGACGGCTTCCTCAAATGGTGGAATGAGAAGCGGCGGTGGCGAAACGAGTTGTTTACCTACATTCCCCAAAGCATCAAGGCCCGCTTTGCTTTGAACGGCACACAGACACAGATCAAAGTAGAGAACTTGCTGTCGGTGCAGATCGGCTCGGACACTAGACGCCTTGTCTACCCTTACTTCTGTGAGGAGCCGGAGCTTACCCCAGAGGCCGCGCGCCTCGGCCTCTGGGCGATGAGCCAAGCGCTTCCAAACTATCCGGTTGAGGATATGCGAATTCTGGACGTGCTGCGGGCGACGTCCTTCGGCACCTTGGACGTGCCGCTGCAGGGAAATGAAGAGGAACTGCTGTCAGCAAGAACACAGCAGCTCCAATCCGAGTGGGATCGTCTGCGAAACGAATACTAGCCCCCTAACCGCCCCGCTTCATCGTCTCGCGGGCGATGACCAGCTGCTGCACCTGGCTGGTCCCCTCGTAGATCCGGAAGATCCGCACGTCGCGGTACAGCCGCTCGATGCCGTAGTCGGCGACATAGCCGGCCCCGCCGAAGATCTGCACCGCCCGGTCGGCCACCCGGCCGACCATCTCCGACGCATAGTATTTCGCCGCCGCCGCCTCGAGCACGATGTTGGCGCCGCCGTCGCGCTTGCGGGCGCTCTCCAGCACCAGCGCCCGGGCCGCCATGCACTCGGTCTTGCTGTCGGCCAGCATCGCCTGGATCATCTGGAAGCCGCTCAGCGCCTGGCCGAACTGCTTGCGCTCGCCGGCATAGGCCACGCAGTCGGCGATCAGCCGCTCGGCGACGCCGACGCACAGCGCCCCGATATGAAGCCGGCCCTTGTCGAGCACCTGCATGGCCACCTTGAAGCCCTCGCCCTCGGCGCCGAGGCGGTTCTCGACCGGCACCCGGACGTTGTCGAAGGTGATGTCGTGGATCTGCGCCCCGTGCTGGCCCATCTTCTTCTCGGGCGGACCGACAGTGATGCCCGGCAGGTCGCTCGGCACCAGGAAGGCGCTGACCCCGCCGCCGCCCTTCACGTCCGGATTGCTGCGGGCCATGACCGTGAACAGCCCCGCCTTGGCGGCGTTGGTGATGTAGCGCTTCGAGCCGTTCAACACATAGGCGTCGCCGTCGAGGATGGCCCGGGTCTGCACCGCGGCGCTGTCACTGCCCGCTTCCGGCTCGGTCAGGGCAAAGCTGGTCACCGTCGTGCCGGCGGCGATGCCGGGCAGCCACCTGGCCTTCTGGTCGTCGTTGCCGAACATCACCAGCCCCTGGCTGCCGATACCGACATTGGTGCCGAACTCCGAGCGGAAGGCAGGGCTGGTGCGGCCCATCTCGAAGATCACCAGGCACTCGTCCTCCATCGAAAGATCGAGACCGCCGTACTCCTCCGGGATCGACAGGCCGAACAGACCCAGGTCCCGCATCTCGCCGATGATCGAGGCCGGCACCTCGTTGGCCTCGGCCACCGAAGCCTCCAGCGGCCGCAGCCGCTCGGACACGAAACGGCGGACGGTATCGACCAGCTGGTCGCGGGTTTCGGCATCGAGCGCCATGGCGGACTCCCAAACGGTTGTTGGAAGTCCGTTACGGCGCCCGGCGCGGTTGGGGAAGAGTGACCCTAGGTTCCCTTCGCCTTCGCCCCCGCATCGAGCACGTCCGGCCGCTTGGGCGTCATGTCGAACAGGTTCCAGTCGTCCGGGTTGAACGGCCGCGTCGTCGGCTTGGGATCGGGATAGCCGTGCAGGTCGGTCTCGCTGTCGATGATCCGGCCCCGGCCTTCGGCGGTGTCGCTGATCAGCTGCACGTCGTTGGCGTCCCGGTCCCAGGGCCGGGCCCCGACCCCGATCAGCACCGCCTGCTGCACGGCGCTGGCCGGCATGGCCTTCAGGCCCGCCGGCCACAGCATCGGCCGGGCCTTCTGGACGATCTTCGCCGGCGCCGTCGTATAGCGCCCGAACATCGGCAGCGGCCGGCCATAGCGGTCCACGGCGATGTTGTCCTTGCCGTAGAACTCCAGGTCGCCGTAGCCCCCAATCTCCAGGAAAGCGATGTGCTCGGCGGTGTCCATGCCGCCGCGCAGCACATTGCCCACCGCCACCAGCTGGCCGACCTGCCAGGGATGGTCGCCCCATTCCTCGGCCATCAGGTTGTAGTGGATGGCCCGCTGGCCCGGATTGTAGATCAGGTTGTTGACCACCACCCCGCGCACCCCGCCCTTGAACATCGGATTGCGCTCGAAATTGTGGGCGTAGAGGTTCCCGACGATCAGGATGCCGGTGATGTTGTCGTGGATCAGGCTGCCCTTCGAATGCTCGATCTTGGCGTGGGTCGAGTACCGCAGGCTCTCGGCGATGATGTTGTTCGAGAAGGTGATGTCGCGTGACGTCCCCGCCCGCCAGTCGTCCGGCGTCTCGCCGACGAACCTCGGCCCCGAGGCCGACAGGTTCTCGTCGGTGCCCCAGGTCAGGCTGCAGTGGTCGACGATGATGTTGTAGCTGATCCCCTGGGTGGAGATGCTGTCGAAGTCCTTGCCGCTCTTCTTGGACGCCCCGGCCTCCCCCGGCCGCACGCGGATGTGCCGCACGATGACGTCGTGGGTGGCCAGATCGATGCCGCCCTTGATCAAGGTCACCCCCGGCGAGGGCGCGGTCTGGCCGGCGATGGTCAGGAAGGGCTCGCGAATCGTCAGCGTCCTGCCGCCCAGGTCGATCACCCCGCCGACCTCGAAGACGACGATGCGCGGCCCCTTGGCCTCGACCGCCGCCCGGAACGAGCCCGGCCCGTCGGTCGCCAGGCTGGTGACCCGGATCACTGCCCCGCCGCGCCCGCCCGGCGTCTTCGCGGCCCAGCCTTGAGCCCCCGGAAAGGCCAGCGGCGCGGCCGCCGGCCCGGCCGTCTGCGCCGTCACCACGCCGAACGGCCCAAAACAGGCCGCCAAGCTTAGGACAGCGACCACAAGCCCTTGTTTCAATGCCATTTTCACTCCCCGTGGCGTCACCGCGGCGGCCTTTTCGCCGCCTGCGGATTGAAAATGACACCGGTTTCCTCTAGAGACAATCCCGACCCCGACAATGGGGCGCCGGCAACGGCGAAGAAAGCTTCGGGGGAGGATCAACGGCTTGAAGGGTTCGGCGGCCAGCAGCGCGACCGGCGACGTCAGCGCCGACATCGCTCGGGAATTCACCACCGCCCGGCGTGACGCCAGGGCCCTGCCAGGCTTTCCCGGTGAAATTCCCCCGGCC
>SDZP01000739.1 GCA_004144935.1 Caulobacteraceae bacterium
ACCGAGATCGGCCGCTTCAAGGGCCTGGGCGAGATGATGGCCTCCCAGCTCAAGGAGACCACCATGGACCCGAAGAAGCGCACGCTGGCGCGGGTCGAACTGCCCGAGGACGAGGCCGAGATCGAGGATCTGGTCGAGCGCCTGATGGGCAAGAAGGCCGAAGCCCGCTACCAGTTCATCCAGGACAACGCCCGCTTCGCGGTGGCCGATCTGGACGTCTGATCGCGACTGCGTCCGGGTCTGTCAGCAGCTCGAGGGCGCGCCGTAGCGGCTGACATTCCCGTGCGTGCCGTTCCCCATCATGTGCAGCACGGTCATGCGATCGAATTCGCACTCCGGCATATCGGCGGCCTCGGCGTAGCCCAAGGCCTGGGCGATCAGGGGCACGGTGTTGCTGTGGCCGACGATCAGCACGACGGCGTCCGACGGCTGGGCGCGGACCCGGGCGACGGTGGCCTCCACCTGCCCGGCCACGCCGCCGTCGAAGGGGATCACCACCGGCACGGCGTCGTGATGCCCGGCCGTCGGCGCGGCCGTCAGGGCCGTGCGCTGCATGGGGCTGATCAGAATCAGGCCGGGGTGGGCGTCCGCCAGCGTAGCTGACAGCGCGTTCGCCCGCTCGATCCCCGCCGCCGACAGCACCGGGTCGGCGCCGGCGTCGGCCTTCTCGGCGTGGCGGACGATATAGACCGTCTGGGCCATGGCCGAGGTGGCGGTCAACAGCGACAGCGCGGCGGCGAGCAGCAGGCGTTTCATGGATGTTTCCCCGTTGTGCGGGGAGACTGCTCGCGCCCGCCCGGCCTGTCGAGCGCTAGTGCTCGGCCCAGTCGCCGGGCGGTTCGAGGAAGGCGCGTTGGCCGCTGACGTCGGCGTAGGTCATACACAGGTCTTCGAACACCCTGCCCCAGGAGAAGCGCTCGACGGCCCGCTGGCGCGCGGCGGCGCCGAGGGCCTCGATGTCACGAGCGAACAGGGCCTCGATGGCCTGGGCGTAGACGCCGGGCTCCGCGGCGGAGGCGAGCTGGCCGACCGAGTTGTCGACGGTCTCCTTGACCCCGCCCGCATCGACGCCGACCACCGG
>SDZP01000256.1 GCA_004144935.1 Caulobacteraceae bacterium
GCCCAGCGGCCTTCCCCGCCCGCCTCCACGGTCAGGTTGCGAAACGCCAGTTCGTGGCAACGATGGCCGATCAACGACAGCGTCCCCTCGACGAGGGTCGGCCGGTCGGCGGTCCCCAGACTCACCCGCCCGGCGCAGGCGACCCCCAGATGCAGCGTCTGGTCGGCGGGACAGTGGTAGCGCCCCGCCAGCACCAGGCCGGCGCAGTCCACCTGGCGCAGCGAGACGCCGCCGGTCAGCTGGACGAAACCCAGTTCCAGCCGGCCGCAGCGCAGCCGGCCGACGTCCACGGCGGCCCCGCGCGGGACGGTCAGGGTCCCCTGCAGCAACAGGTTGCCGCCGACCACGCAGCCGCTCAGCCGGATCGGTCCATCACTCGAAAAGCCTTCCCCCAGCGCGAAATCGCCGCCCACGTTGAGCACCGAAAGGTCGATGGCCGGCCCGCCGTCGCAGCGATGCTCGCCGCCCAGGTTGAGATCGGCGGTCACGGTCAGATTGCCGCCGGAGACGGCGCCCGTCACCGCGCCCGCCTCGACACGGCAGTCGCCCAGCCTGGCCCGGCCCAGGCTCAGCGGCCCCGCAACCGTCGCGCCGCCACGCACCCGCAGGCTGTCGATGCTCGCCGCCGTCAGGATCACGGCCCCGTCGCATTGCACGCCACGGTCCAGCAGCAGTCGGCGGTCGATCCGCGCGTGCTCGCCCTGCAGGGCGATCCTGCTGGTGCCCAGGACGCTGGCGCGAACCGCCAGGTCGCCCTCGATGCGGGCGTCGGTGAAGGACACCACGCCGGCGATCCGCGACCGGCGAATCTCCACGGACGCCGCGACCAGACCGTCCAGTTTCAGATGGCCCTTGGTCGTCAGGCCGTCGATGACCACACGCCCCAGGCTCGCCCCGGTCATCGAGACGGAGGAAGCCGCACAGTCCTGCAGCAGGACGGAGTCCAGCCGCAGCCCGTCCAGGCAGACGGCGCCCTCGAATCGACAGTCGCTCAGGCGCAGGGCGCGGACCGGGCCGGGCTCAAGGCCGGACAGGTCGACCGCGCCGATCACCGTCAGGCCATCCAGCACCCAGATCGCCGAACGTCCGCCGGCGCCGTCAATCTCGCCGGCCAGCAGAGACCGCAAAAAGGCGCCGCGCACGGTGACGGGCGCCGTCGGTTCCAGATCGAGCGGCCGGCCGGACAGCAGCGCCTGCTCGCCGGGGGACAGCTCGCCGAATGGGTCAGTCCTGGGCGCCTTGGCCGCCATGGCTGGCACTAAGGACCGAACATCATGTTGGCCGATCCCGCCTTCGGCGCCGTCGCCGAGGGCAAAGGCTGGAACGGCAGGCCGGCCGCCTGCCAGGAGGCTAAGCCGCCCCGGTACCAGTAGACGTTCCTGTAGCCGGCGGCGCCGGCGCGCAGCACGGCGTTGTAGGACTCCCAGCACATCGCTCCGGCGCAGAAGAAGACCATCGGCCGCTGCGGCTGATTGCCGACCGCGGTCTTCAACTGGGTGACCACCTGACCCTGGATGCTGTCGTTGGTCGTGCCGGGATAGCCGACCAGCGGCAGGTAGATGGCGTTCTGCAGCGTTGTGGCATGGCTGTCGGCCAGCACATCGACCAGCAGGGTGCTGGGGTCCTGGGCGATCAGCTTCTGCAGGTCGGTGGTGGCGATGCGGCGGCCCACCGGAATGTCCAGCGGCGTCGGCGAACCGACGTTGCTCTCCAGCGTCGGCTTGGCCTGGACGCCGAGGTCGTTGAGCTCGCCGGCGTAGTTGGCTGTCTGCTCGCTGACCGGGCCCTTGGGGTCCGGGCCAGCGGGCTTGTCGAAAGGCTTGAGGATCAGCAGGCCCGCGACGGCCGCGATCGCCAGTCCGCCGCCGGCGAACAGGTATTTTCGGTCGAAGGGCAGCCTGCCGAGCGGGCCGGGCGGCTGCACGGGGGCGGGATAGGCCGGCGCCTGGGTATAGGCCGGCTGCGGCTGATAGACGGGCTGCGGGGCATAGTTGACCGGCTGGGGCGTCGCCGCCGGCTGCGATATCCCCGCCCAGCCGTCGTTCGAAGGCGTCGGCGCGGTGGACTGGCTGCCCTGGTAGACCGACGGCAGGGGTCCAAGGTCCAGCGCATAGGTCAGCACCCGCACCACCTGCAGGGCGATGTCGAGGCGCAGGCCGGTGCTGCTCTCGAGCCGGTTGGCCTGGCGATCCATCTCCATGCCGAGCAGATGCCGCTCGGCCCCCTTCAGGGCGGCAGGCACGCCTTCGTCCAAGGCGGTGCCGATCACCCGGATTTCGCGCTTGGCTTCCGGCGCGGAGTCCATCAGCAGCGAACTCAGCCGCCGCCGGTCCGCCAGGATGCCGTCGCCTAGCCGGAGGCGGATGTCGCGCAGCGCCTGCGCCAGCTGGTCGTAGATCAGGTCGCTCATCGGCGTAGCTTTCCACAGGCGTAGGCCTGGCCGCAGGTGCGGTCCATGACGCAGAAGTTGGCCTCGGTCAGGGTGACGTCGCTCTGGCCCTTGCCGCCGATGAAGGCGAAGCAGAGACCGCCCATCTGGGCCTTGTCGACCGTCCAGTTGGGCCGCACGACGCGGATCGGCGCGTTGTCCAGCCGACCGCCATCGGCCGTCGAGGCGCCAAAGCTCATCAGCTCCGCGTTCTTGCTCTGCGAGATGGTGACCGTGACCCAGCCGGCCTCCCAACCGTCGGGGATCATCACGTTGCCGATGGCCGTGCCTTCGGGGGTCAGCAGGCTGAAGTCGAAGACCGAGCCGATGTAGGGCGTGTACTGGACGTTGACCCAGGGCAGGTCGCCGCCAGGCTTGGCCAGCATCGGATAGACCGACTGGCCGTCCCGCTCGACCATCCCGCCGGGCGGTTGCACGGGGGTGACCGGCGCCGCCTGCTGCGGCGGTTGCTGCGGTTGAGGCCCTTGCGGCGCCGGCTGGTTCGGGCCCGGCTGGAACGGTGCCGCCGGTTGGCCCGGCTGGGCGACCGGCCAGACGTCCTGGCCGGCGGCCGGCGGGGCCTGCGGCGGACCGAAGCCTTGCGGGCCGCCCGGCGGGGTGTTGGCCTGACCCGGTCCCTGCACCGTCTCGTTGGGGTTGATGGGCCGCACCTGGATCTCGGGGCCCCGGCTCTGCTGCATGAACTGGTAGCCGATCACCAGCGCCAGCAGCGCGCCGCCGCCGATCGCCCATGGCGTCTTCCACCACACGGCGGGAGCCGCCGGCGGCGGCGCCGCCTCGGGCGGCGGTTCGGGGACTTGGTGTTCATCGGACATGGGCGGTCTCCGCGAAGGTCGGGGTTATTGGACGCGGCCGCAGGCGAGGGCCTGCTGGCAGGTTTCATCCATCGCGCACAGGGTCGAGCCGGTGACGAAGACGTTCTCGCTCCCCTTCGGGACGATGAAGGCGAAGCACAGCTCGCCGACGCCGACGTCGTTGCGCAGCCAGACCGGCTGCATGGCGCGCATCAGCCCGTAGCGGCTTTCCTTCAGGCGGTAGCGGCCAGCGCCCTCGATGACCGTGACCCCGGCGGCGTTCTGGAAAGTCACCCGGGCCTCGGCCATGTCCCAGCGCGGCAACACCTCGACCGAGCCCTTCAGCAGGTCCTGGCCATTGGCGACCCTGAAGCGAACCTGAAGATTGCCGTCAGGCTGCAGAGCGCCCGACAGCATGGGCAGCTCTCCCTCGAACGACGTCAGGATGGGCAGGTCCTGGCCAGCGGCCGGGGCCGGGACCGGGCCTGACGGCGTGGCGTCGGCCTGCTGGACCGGCGGCTGCTCGGGCTGGGCCTGCGGCGGATAGACAGGCGTCGGGCCGGCCGGCGTCTGCGGTTCCGCCGGCGCACTGATCTGGACCGGCGGCGGCTGGGGATCGACGGCCGGAGGGACATCGACGGGGGGGACGGCTGGATAGACCGGGAAGACCGGCTTGACCGGCGGCGGCTGCGGCGGGCGCACCGGATCGACCGGTGGTGGCGGTTGCTGGCCGCGCGACATCATCTGATAGCCGCCGAACAGGACAATGATCACCGCTCCGCCGATGACCAGAGGCTGTTTCCACAGGGGCGTGGCGGGAGCGGCGGCAGGGGGCGCTTCTTCGGTCACGGCGGGGTGCTCCGGCTCGCTCATCGGATGTGGGCGCAGGCGACGGGACGGCTGCAGCTGTCGTCCATGACGCACATGACAGCGCCCGAGAGCATGACCTGCGCAGCTGCCGACCGATCGACGAAGGCCAGGCAGGCCGGGCCCTGGCCGGTGGCGTAGGTCGGCCGCAGGCTCCAGGACCGGCCGTGCTCGGACTGGCCGGCGGTCATTACCCCCGAGCCACGGGCGAGGACGGTCTCATAGGCAGGGTCCTTGAAGCCGATCTCGGTCTGGCCTTCTCCCCAGCCGGCGGCCGGCAGAAGCACCACTCCCTGGGCCCATTTTCCCTGGACCAGCGCCAGGAACTCGATCTGGATCCGTCGGTCCTCCAGTTGGGTGACGCCCAGGGTCGGGGCCTTGGTCCCGTCCCGCGACAGGGCCGGCGGCAGATAGCGGACCCGAGGGCTCGGCGCGGGCAGCGGCGGATCCGGCTGTTGCTGCTGGACCGGCGAGACGAAGTTGCGCGACCAGGGGACCTTGGCCGCCGCCGCGGCCATCGCCGGGCTGCGTCTCGGCGAGGCCTCGTCGAGATTGGGCCGGGTCGTCGGCAGGCGGCTGACGAAATAGCTGCCGGCGAGCACCACAAGCACCAGGACGGCGATCACCCAGGGTGACCTCCAGAGGGGCCCGGGGCCGCTACCCGGAGCATTGGTTTCGATGGCGGACATCGGCGCGTCCCCCTGCCCTAGCCGACCTTGCCGCAGGCCGACGCCTGCTGGCAGGCGCCGTCCATCACGCAGAGGGTCGAGCCCTGCAGCGGCACGTCCTGCTGGCCCTGCGGTCCGATGAAGGCGATGCAGATCTGGCCGAAGCCGACGTTGTCCTGTTGCCACTGGGGCTGCATGGCGCGCATCGGGCCGTACTGGGACTGCATCTTCTTGAACGGGCCGACGCCGCCGCTTTCGATCTGGTTGCTGTTCTGCCGCATGAAGCCGACCTGCCCGGCCCCGTTGTCCCAACCGCCGTTCGGCAGCATCACCACCCCGCCGATGGGGCCGCTGTTGATGGGCAGGATGAAGGGGATGCCGAAGGAGCCGTCGTTCGAGCGCTGGACGCTGAGGGTCGGCAGTTGTCCGGCGGGAGGCGCGAGGGTCGGCGGCACGCCGCCACCGTTGTTCGGATTGGGGTTAGGGTTAGGG
>SDZP01000257.1 GCA_004144935.1 Caulobacteraceae bacterium
AATAACGACCCCCTCTCTGAAGGCCGCCCCATCGACCGGCTGCTGGCCATCATGGCGGCCCTGCGGACCCCGGAGACGGGGTGTGCCTGGGACCTGGAGCAGACCTTCGCCACCATCGCCCCCTATACGGTGGAGGAGGCCTATGAGGTCGCCGACGCCATCGAGCGCGGCGACCGGCGGGACCTGAAGGAAGAGCTGGGCGACCTGCTGTTCCAGGTGGTCTTCCACAGCCGCATGGCGGAGGAGGAAGGCGCCTTCGCCTTCGACGATGTGGCAGACGCCATCGTCGACAAGATGCTGCGTCGCCATCCGCATGTGTTCGGCGCGGCCGGCGAGCGGTCGGCCGGCGAGCAGGTGCAGGCCTGGGAAGTGATGAAGGCCGGCGAGCGCGCCGCCAAGGCCAAGACCGGGGTGCTGGACGACGTACCCACCGGCCTGCCCGGCCTGACCCGGGCGGTCAAGCTGACCAAACGGGCGGCCCGGGTCGGGTTCGACTGGCCGAGCCCGGCCGAGGTGATAGCCAAGCTGCATGAGGAGCTCGACGAGCTGCAGGTCGAGATCGAGGCCGGCGACCAGGACAAGATGCGGGCGGAGATGGGCGACCTGCTGTTCGTGGTCGCCAACCTGGCCCGCAAGCTGGACGTCGAGCCGGAAGACGCCATCCGCGCCACCAACGCCAAGTTCGCCCGGCGGTTCGCGTTCATCGAGGCGCGGCTGGCCGAGGATGGCCGCACGCCGGATCAGTCCGACCTGGCCGAGATGGACGGGCTGTGGAATGACGCCAAGGCGGCCGAAAAGGCGAGCTGAGGTCGCGTTCTCGCTGTGTTCCACGTGAAACAGTTGATATAATCTATTGTTTTATATAACGTCTTGGCGCTTCATCGCGTGGCGATGGCATGATGTTCGAGGCAGGATTTCATGGAGACGGCGTTGAGGTTTGGTAGGGGTTTGATAGCGGTCCTGTAGGGGGTTAGGCGCGAAATTTCGCCTCCGGTGTTCAACTGCTCAGCGCTGCGGCGAGCCGCGCACCGCGCCGGCGGCCCGCAGGGTTCTGGCGATCTCGGAGTCGCGGCCGGTCTCTGCCTCCACCCAGTCCAGCGGCTTGTGGCCCTGCCACTCGGCGTTGACGTCCATGCCGTGCGAGGCCAGCAGCGCCAGGATGTGGGACGGCGGCGCACTTCCGATTTCATCCTGGCTGACGCGCGGGCTGAACAGCAGGCGCCAGATGAGCGGCACGCCCTTGCGGCTCGGCCGCTCTAGATCGGCGCCAGCGGCCAGCAGCTGACGCAATATCTTCTCCTGGCTAGACCAAGTGGCCCGGCGATAGTCGTCGAAGCCGGCGGCGACCTCCCAGACCGGTGTCTCCCCCCAGACGTCGTTGGGGTTCCGCAGGTTCACGTCGGCGCCGGCGGCAAGCAGGCGCCGGACGCTTTCCACATCCGCCTCTCCCCAGAGCCCCTTGGCGGCCAGGGCGAGGGCTGTTTCGTAGTTCTCCGCCGCGTCGGGCGAGGCGCGGTGGTCCAGGGCGAGACGGACCAGGTCTGGTCGTCCCTTCGCCGCGCCGGTGAGGAGGATCGTCTCGCCGATCGCCTTGTGGCGCGACCCGACCAGGACCTGGGCGACGGCCAGCGGGATATCGTCCTGCACTATCATCCTGCCCGGATCGTCGTGCGGCTCGCTCAGGATGCGTCTCAGCATTAGGAGATCGCCGCTGTCCAGCGCGGCTTGCGCATGGGCGGGCCGCCATCGCCAGGGCTCGGCTGTCCTGCGGGCGTGCAGCAGCGGATCGATCAGCGCCGGATGGCCGCTGAAGACGGCGACATGCAGGGGCGACAGAGGCTCGCCGAACTTGCTGGACCGGTGCAGGGGATCAGCGCCGGCGGCGAGCAGGCGGCGGACAACGTCACCCCGGCCCCGGGCGCTCGCCCACGCCAGGGCGGTCATGCCAAAAGGGTCCTCCTGGTCGATCGGAGTGGTCTTCAGGTAGCGGCGAATGTCGGCAGCCGATCCGTACCGGGCAGCTGCCCACAGGTCGCGCGGCGGCCCGAAGGGAGGACGCAGGGCCTTTGCGTAGGCCGGCGAGGGGTAGGACCGCTCGGCCGGCGCACAAAGGTCCGCATAGGGAGACTGCGGCGCGGAAACCAGGGCCCGATTGTACCGGGGGGTCAGGGCATCGAACTGTTCGCGCGGCAGGTCGGGGATGACGACGTAGTCGCCACGCCTCTCCGTCATCAGAATGCCCGGCGGTTGACCGTAGGGGGTGGCGCAGGCCACGCCGGGCAGGTATTCGCCGCCTCGGACGTAGTCGACCTGGAACATCCGGAAGTCGCCCCTCCGTGCAGCGGCCGCAGCGGCCTCCTCGGGGGTGATGTTGCCTTCCCTCAAGTGGGAGAGCACGGCCTCGCCGGGCTGGAGGTCCTCGGCGGTGGCGGTGGTCGCGCCGGCCCCGCCCGGGCCGAGCAGCAGCAGGCAGGCCGCTCCCAGCAGAACCTTCGACGTCATCGATCTCGCCTCCACCGGGCTCAATCCTTGCGCGACGGTGTTAAGAAAGCGTCCGCCGGTCGAACCACGCTTCGGCGGTGATGCCGTATTCGACCTCCCCCGCCTCCGCCCCCTCGATCGGCTCCTGGCTGGGCTCCTCGTAGGTCCGCAGGTGGCGCATGCCGAGTTTTTCCATGATGCGGCGGGAGGCGAGATTGACCGCCATGGTGTCGGCGTGGATGGCGGCCATACCCAGGATTCGAAAGCCGTGGTCGACCAGGGCTTCGGCGCCCTCCAGGCCGTAGCCCTGGCCCCAGGCGTGGCGGCGCAGGCGGTAGCCGAGGGAGCCGATGCGGTCGTCGCCCTGCCCCAGGGCGAACCAGCCCATGAACTGGCCGGTTTGGCGATGGTGGGCGGCCCAGACGTCGGACTCGGCGCCGCGCGGCATGCGATAGAGGGTCGGGTCCTGCGGCGGGATGCGCGGGGTGGGCCTGCCGCCGTTCAGGTAGCGCATCACCTGCGGATCCTGCTCCAGGGCGTAAAGGTCGTCGGCGTCGTCCGGGACCACGGTGCGCAGGCGCAGGCGGTCGGTGACGATCACGGCCGGGGCTTGGGGCCCTGGCCGGCGTACCAGGCGACGTAAGGCAGGATGCGCTGACGCCAGGCGACCGACTCCGGCGAGATGAGCTCGAAATGGCCACCGGGGGTGACCATGGCCTCGCCGCCCCGGCCGAGTTTGGCGGCGTAGCGGGCGCCGAAGGCGGGTGGCACGATGGGGTCGCGCGCGCCGGAGACGATCAGGGGTTTCGGCGCGCCTGCGCCCAGCCTGGCCAGGGAGGTGTCGGCGTAGAGATCGGCGCCGGTGCGTTTGGCGTCCACCAACGCGTCGATGGTCTGCGGGCCGCCGCAGGCGTCCGGGCCGTTGGCGCGGTAGTCTTCCAGGTCGTTGATGCCGGCCAGGCTGATGACGCCGCTGGGCCGCACCGGAATGCCGATACGGAGCGGGCTGGTCGCCGGCAGACGGGTGCGGGCCGCCGCCCAGCTGGCCAGGTGACCGCCGGCCGAGTGGCCGATGAAGACGACGTGTCCGAGATCGAGATCCCGCTCCCGCGAAAACGCCCGCAGATGATCGACGCCGCGCGCCACATCCTGGAAGGTCCCCGGATAGCCGCCGCCAGCGTGGCCGATGCGGCGGTATTCCAGGTTCCAGACCGCATAGCCGCGATCCCGCAGGTCGGCGGCCAGATAGTCCATCAACTCAAGACCCGGCAGCTCGGCCTGCCAGCAGCCGCCGTGGATCAGCACCACGACCGGCAGGGATTTGCCGGCCTGGGCCTTCGCCAGCCAGAGCTCGCCGAACTGCAGCGGGTCGGCGCCGTAGGCGATGCGTTGATCGGCCTTCTGCCGCGGCCGGGCCAGCAGCGCGCTGAAGCTGAGCAGCGGGGCGGTGTCGGCGACTGTGGTGGGGTCGCGGGCCGGCCGTTCGCCGGCGACGGCGCAGCCCAGAAGGCTGACGCCCAACGCCGCGACGAGGCCGGCCCGGATCACGGAACCTCGACCGTGGCGGTCGGGAACAGGCGCTCGAAGCGGCCCAGCGCCTGGCCGTCGAGCCGGGCGCGGATCCGCAAGGAGCCGTCGTCGCCGTCATGACGATCGGTGACCCGGCCGTGGCGGTAGAGCCAGGCCAGCGCCTCGCCGGCGTTGGCGCCGAGCAGGACGTCAATCTCCGGCGTCTCGTCGACCAGCAGGGCCAGATGGTTGAGCAGGGCCTCGCAGCCCTCGCCTGTCACCGAGGAGACCGTCATGGCGCCCAGACGGCGGGCCTCACCCTCAAGGTCGGGCCGCTCGTCCTCGGGGACGAGGTCGAGCTTGTTCCAGATCTCGATGAGGACCCGGTCCTCGTCGTCCTTGCCGAGGCCGATCTCGCTGAGCACCTTTTCGACGTCCGCCGCCTGGGCGTTGGAGTCGGGGCTGGAGATGTCGCGCACATGCAGGATGACGTTGGCTTCCTGCACCTCCTCCAGGGTGGCGCGGAAGGCCTCGACCAGTTCGTGCGGCAGGTCGGAGATGAAGCCGACGGTGTCCGACAGGATGGCCGGGCGGCCGCCGGGCAGCTTTACCGTCCGCAGGGTGGGGTCGAGGGTGGCGAACAGCATGTCCTGGGCCAAGACCTCGGCCTCGGTCAGACGGTTGAACAGCGTCGACTTGCCGGCGTTGGTGTAGCCGACCAGGGCGATGGTCGGGTACGGCGCCTTCTGGCGGGCCGTGCGGTGCAGGGTGCGGGTGCGGCGCACCTCCTTCAGCTCGGCCTTCATCTTGACGATGCGGTCGGCGATGCCGCGCCGGTCGAGCTCGATCTGGGTTTCACCCGGGCCACCGGTGCGGCCGAAACCGCCGCTCTGCCGCTCAAGGTGGGTCCAGGTGCGGACCAGGCGCGACTTCTCGTAGCCCAGCCTGGCCAGTTCGACCTGCAGCTTGCCCTCGCGGGTGCGGGCCCGGCGGCCGAAGATCTCGAGGATCATGCCGGTGCGGTCGATGACCTTGACGCCCCAGGCCTTTTCCAGATTGCGCTGCTGGACCGGGGTGAGCTGGTCGTCGATGACGGCGACGTCGATCTCCTCGACCTCGCACAGCAGGCGCAGCTCCTCGACCTTGCCGCTGCCGAACAGGGTGGCGGGGGTGCGGCCGCGAAGCGGGGCGACGAGCGCCTCGGCGATCTCCAGGTCGAGCGCCATGGCGAGGCCGACGGCCTCTTCCAGACGGGTCTTGGGGTCACGCGGCTGTAC
>SDZP01000740.1 GCA_004144935.1 Caulobacteraceae bacterium
CCCTTGCCGCCCTTGAAGCCCAGCCAGACGGGGAACAGGTGGCCGAGGAAGGCCGCGCCGCCGGCAAGGGCGCGGCGGCCCTGCTGATCGCGCGCTGGCTGTTCGGCAGTGAGGTCGCGGGCGCCATCGCCGGCGGCGCGGCCTTCCTCGGCCACCTGTTCCCCGTCTGGCTGGGCTTCAAGGGCGGCAAGGGCGTCGCCACCTTCTTCGGCCTGTTGCTGGCGGCCTATTGGCCACTGGGCTTGCTGGCCGGCGCGACCTGGATCCTCACCGCGACCTTGTTCCGGATCTCATCACTCTCTGCCCTCGTCGCCTCGGCGGCCGCGCCGATCTATGCGTTCGCACTTCCGCTTTTTGTTTGGGCTTACGCTCCGATGCCAGTGGTCATCCTGGCGGCGGCGACTGCGGCGCTGATCTGGGTGCGGCACGCAGAGAACATCGCCCGCCTTCTGAAGGGGACCGAACCCCGGATCGGCGCGAAGAAGGGGTGACCCTTTCCCACGCAGAGCGTTTCGCGCGCCTGCGTCTGGCGCGGACCGACCAGGTCGGTCCGGTGACGTTTCGACAGTTGCTGCAGCGGTTCGGCTCGGCGGAGCGCGCGCTGGAAGCCCTGCCCGACCTGATCCGGCGCGGGGGCGCACACGGACGCGCCGTCCCGCCGGCCGAACAGATTGAGCGCGAGCTGGAGGCAGGCGAACGCGCCGGTGCCCGGCTGATCGTGCTGGGCGACGACGACTATCCGCAGATGCTGGCCGCTGTCGATCCGCCGCCGCCGGTGCTCTGGACCCTCGGCGACGCCGCGCTGATGGGGCGACCCTGCATCGCGGTGGTCGGGGCTCGGATCGCGTCGGCGGGCGGGCAGAGGATCGCCCGCGGACTGGCGCAGCAGCTGGGACAGGCCGGGCATGTGGTGGTGTCCGGATTGGCCCGCGGCATCGACGGCGCGGCTCATGCCGGGGCTTTGCCGACCGGCACGGTGGCCGTCCTGGGCGGCGGAGTGGACGATGTTTATCCGCCCGACAACGCGGCCCTGTACGCCGAGATCGCCGCCGGGGGCTGCATCGTCTCCGAGAGTC
>SDZP01000258.1 GCA_004144935.1 Caulobacteraceae bacterium
GCCTGGGGCTTGCGGCGGCCGGGCAGGCGGGGGCCTGTTCGATGGGGGACGGCGGCAAGCTGACCACCAAAAAGACCGGCCAGCCCTACCCCGGGGCCAAGGGCAAGCCCTGGTACGGGCAAGGCAAGCCGATCGTGCTCGACGGCGCGAGCTACAGGAAGACCGGCGCGGCCCGGGTCTTCGCCGACTCCGAGTTCAGCTACATCAAGAAGGTCGGCGAGCAGGACGGCGTCGCCCTCTACCGGGACGACGACCTGCCCGACACCCTGTTCGTGCCGATCGAAGCCGCGGCCTGCACCTTCCACGCCTACGAAAAGGGGTAACGAAAAAGGGCCGGACGCGAGGTCCGGCCCTTCGACGATGTCGCTTGAGGGCTGAGGGTTAGCCGCCGGCCATCTTGCGGAAGAACTTCTGGCCCTGTTCGCCGCCGGCGAAATAGGCCTTCTGGCCGGTCTCGTCGGTGATCTTGTCCCAGTTGTCGCGGAATTCTTCCACCGACAGGCCATTTTCGCCCAGGTAGACACCCTCGGTCTCGATGATGCGCGACAGGGCGAAGACGCCGGCGCCGGCGGTCACGATGGCGCCCGTGGGGGCCTCTTCCGAAGCCAGGTAGACCACGGCCGGGGTGACGTATTCCGGCTTCAGCTTCTCCAGCACCTCGGGGGGCATCAGGCCTTCGGTCATGCGGGTGGCGGCGACCGGGCTGATGGCGTTGACGTGGATGTTGTTCTTCTGGCCCTCGAGCTTCAGGGTGTTCATGAAGCCGATGATGCCCAGCTTGGCGGCGCCATAGTTGGACTGGCCGAAGTTGCCGTACAGGCCCGACGACGAGGTCGTCACGACGATGCGGCCGTAGTTCTGTTCCTTCATGATCTCCCAGACCGCCTTGGACGGCTTGACCGTGCCCAGAAGGTGGACGCCCAGCACGAACTCGAAGTCCTCGATGGTCATCTTGGAGAAGGACTTGTCGCGCAGCACGCCGGCGTTGGCGATCAGGATGTCGATGCGGCCCCAGGCGTCCATGGCCTGCTTGACCATCAGGGCGACGCCGGCGTCATCGGTGACGCTGGAGCCGTTGGCGATGGCTTCGCCGCCGAGCGCCTTGATTTCCTCGACCACCTTGTTGGCGGCGTCCGAGCCGCCGCCCGAGCCGTCCATGCTGCCGCCCAGGTCGTTGACCAGGACCTTGGCGCCGCGACGGGCCAGTTCCAGGGCGTGCTGGCGGCCAAGGCCGCCGCCGGCGCCGGTGACGATCGCGACTTTGCCGTCGAAGCGGATGTCGGCCATGAATTTCTATTCCCTTGCGCTGGGCGGCTTTGCCACGCCCGTTTGGAGATCGGGCGGGTTTGTGCGGCGCAATAGGGAAGGCGTCAAGATTGACGCCAAGGTAAGGCTGGGTCGCCGGGCCGCCTCGAACGAGGCGGCCCGGCCGGCCACAAGCTTTACGGTCGGTCCTTAAGCGACTTCGACGTCGCCATTCAGGGACTTGGCGAGGTCGAGCAGCCGGCGGCGCGGACGCTCGCCCAGCTGGTAGTAGGCGCGGATCAGGTCGAGGGTTTCCTTGCGGGCGAACATCTCGCCGCCGCCTTCGACATCGTTGGCCGCCGTCTGCGGCCGGTCGGTCTCGGAGAGGCCGTCGTAGAAATAGCCGACCGGGACCTCGAGGGCTTCGCTGAGCTGCCAGAGGCGGGCGGCGCTGATGCGGTTGGCGCCGCACTCGTACTTCTGGATCTGCTGGAAGCGCACGCCGACCGAGCCGGCCAGCTGTTGCTGGGTCAGGCCCAGCAGACGACGGCGACGGCGGAGCCGCTTGCCGAGGTGGGTGTCGATGTCGTTGCCCATGGCGGAAAACCCCCTGTTGATGAAAGCCTGTGTCCGTCCCGATTTGGTACGGTCAGGTCTCTGTGCCGCAGGGAGCGTGCCAATCTCCCGCAGGGGGCGAAGGACGGCTGTGAAGTTGCGCGCTCCGGGCGTGTGACTTAGTTACCGGTCATGCGTGACAGACGTGTCTCATGGAGCCAGGACCTGGCATGGCGGGGTGAGGCCCTCGCCTATGACGTCTTCACCTTCCTCATGCGGCTGATGCCGACCGACTTCGCCTCGGACCTGGGCGGCTGGCTGTTCCGCCGGTTCGGACCGCTCACCAAGACCCACACCCTGGCCTGGCAGAATCTGATCCTGGCCTTCCCCGAGAAGGACGAGGCCTGGCGTCAGAAGATCCTCGGCGACCAGTGGGAGAGCAACGGCCGCACCGTCTTCGAATTTCCGCAGATGGACCGCATCCTGCCCTCCACCGGCCGGGTCGAGCTGGTCGGCCGCGAGCGGATGGAAGAAATCCGGACCAGCGGTAAGCCGGTGGTATTCGTTTCGGGTCACCTCTCCAACTGGGAGGTGATGCCGGCCGCCATCGTCGACAGCGGTGTGGTCTGCCAGATGACCTACCGCGCCGCCAACAATCCCTACGTCGACAAGCGCATCCGCGACAGCCGCGCCCGCTATGGGGTCCAGCTGTTCGCGCCCAAGGGGGGCGATGGGGCCAGGGAACTGCTCGAAGGGCTGAAGAAGGGCGAGTCGGTGGCCCTGATGAACGACCAGAAGTTCAACAAGGGCGGCGTGGCGGCGCCCTTCTTCGGGCGCGAGGTGATGGCGGCGCCGGGCCCCAGCCGGCTGGCGCTTCGGTTCGGCACCGTGCTGCAGCCGATGAGCGTGCAGCGGCTGAAGGGCGCGCGGTTCCGGGCGGTGGTGCATGACCCCATCCAGGTGCCCGACACCGGCGACAAGACCGCCGACATCGCCGCCGGCGTCGCGGCGGTGACCCGGTTTGTCGAGGATCAGGTGCGCGAGCGGCCGGAGGAGTGGTTCTGGGTCCACCGCCGCTGGCCCAAGGCGGCCTATGTGGAGCTGGCCGAGAAGGGCCTGGGGCCGCCGCCCTAGATGGCCAGTTCCCGCAGCCTGGGAGGCTCCGGCAGCGCATCGATCCCGCGCCGCATGGGCCCGAAGTAGTCGTCCGTCCGCACGAAGGGCCGCGGGCGCATGATCACCGCCCCCAGGCGGTCGAGAACGGCGCGGGCGGTGAGCGGCTTGGCGATCATCTCGGTGATGCCGGCGTCGCGCGCTTCGACGACGCGGACGCGGTCCGCAAAACTGGTCATCATGATGATCGGCAGGTAGGTGTTCTTGCCCTCGGCGTCGCCCCGCACGAGCCGGGTGAAGCTGGCGCCATCGAGCGGCTGCATCTGGAAGTCGACGATGGCCAGGTCGGCCGGTCCGGCGCGCAGGGCCTGCAGGGCCTCGGCCCCGTCCTGCGCCTGGCGCACATGCCGGATGCCGACGCCCATCAGGATCGTCGCCACGATGGTTCGCATGTGGGGATTGTCGTCCACCAGCAGCACCCGCAGCGAACCCAGACCGGTCGACATGAAGCCTCCAAGAGCACCTTGCGGCGCGGATCCGACGGCACACGTTATTGGTGTGCGCCGATCCTTGTTATCCCAGATAAGCCCCGCAAAGTTACCGGAGTCTTTAGGATGATCCCGAAACCGTACCGATGGGTAAGTTATTACGCGGGCGCGGTTTGGCCGACCAGCAGCATGGGGTCCATATGACGCCCCCGCCAGGTCATCCGCCAGCAGAGGTGCGGGCCGGTTGCGCGGCCGGTGGCCCCGACTTCGCCGATCTTTTGGCCGCGCTCGACCCTCTGGCCCGCCTGACAGACGATCTTTGACTGGTGCAGGTAGATGCTGACCAGCCCCTGGCCATGGTCGATCATCACCAGACCGCCTTCGAAATGCATGCCGCTGGCGGCCATGCTGACCACCCCGCCCGCCGGACTGAGGATGGAGGTCCCCTTCGGCGCGGCCAGGTCCGTACCGTAGTGGGGACGCTTGGCCTCGCCGTTGAGGACGCGCTGGCCGCCAAACCGCCCCGTCCGCCGCCAGCTCTTGGCCGGCAACGGCATGACGAACCCGGTGCGGAAGTCCTCGGTGTCGATACGGCTGGCCAGAGCGGCCTGTTTGAGCGCGTTCTGCTGCTTGAGCCTGGCCAGCAGGGCCGGATCGCTCGGGCTGACCTGGTCCTGCGGCAGGCCGGAAATCCGCTGGATGTCGAAATCGCCGGGCGCCAGGTCGAAGACATGGCTGACCGAACCGCCGGCCCCCGAGACCCGCAGGGTGCTCGTGGCGGCGGCGTCGCGGTCAAAGCCGAGGACGAACAGGCCGCCCGGCCCGGCCCGCCCGACCGCCTCGTCATCGAGCCAGAGGTCGGCGCGGGGCGTGGTGCGGCCGAAGGCGAACCCGCCCTGCCGGTAGACGCCGCTGAGACGCAGCGGCGGCGGCGCGGCCAGCGCGGGCGCGGCGAACGCCGCCGAGGTCAGGCCGAGAAGGGCGGCGCGCCGGTTCAGGATTGCAGCGCTTTCCAGCGCTCCAGGGCCTCTGCCGGTCCGGCGTAGGCTTCCTGATGTTCGGGGCTCCAATAACGCAGGGCCTCCAGCGGGACCTTCACGCCGGTGACGGCGCAGAGCACATGCTTGCCCGGCTTGAGGATGGCGAACTCACCGTCCCCGTAGTGGAGTTGGGCAAGGTCCCTGCCCATATCGCGATCGAAGGCGTTCATGGGGACAATGTAGCGAAGCGGAGGGCTTGGGCCAAGGACCGCTGCGCAAGGGCTTGCCTTCTCCCCTTGGGGGAGAAGGTGGCGCGAAGCGCCGGATGAGGGGTCGCACGGAATTGGCAGGAAGGATTTGAGGGTGTCGCCGGCCAGGCAGACGCCGGTGCGACCCCTCATCCGACCCCTTCGGGGCCACCTTCTCCCGCAAGGGGAGAAGGATAGATTCCTAGAAGAGATCGCCTTGCTGGGTCGAAGTCGGGGTCGCCTTCTTCGGCGAAGGCTTTGCGGCAACGGGCTGCGCCGCCACCGCACCCCCCTCGCCATCGATGACCGCCTGGCGCGTCGTATCCTCGAACATCAGGCTGACCGCCTCGCCAGGCGCCAGGCCGCCGCCGTGATGCACCAGCGTGCCGTCCGGCCGGGTGACCAGGGCGAAGCCGAGGCGCAGGGGGCGTTTGGGGTCGAGCGAGAGGCGCAGCTTGTCCAGGCTGTCCACGCGGCGGGCGCGGTCCTCCATGCCCTTGGTCATGCAGCTTGCCATGCGACGGCCGGCGTCGAGGGTCTCCAGCCGGCGGGCCCGGTCATCCACCGCCTTGCGCAGGCAGTTGGCCATGCGGCGGCCGGCGTCATCCAGCCGCTGCC
>SDZP01000741.1 GCA_004144935.1 Caulobacteraceae bacterium
TCAAGCTCGCCGCCTTTGTCGGCTTCATGCTGGTGGTCGGCCGCCGGGTGATCCCGTTCGTTCTGCACTACACCGCCCATACCGGCAGCCGCGAACTGTTCCGCCTCGCCGTCCTCGCCATCGCGCTGGGCGTCGCCTTCGGGGCCGCCGCCCTGTTCGGCGTCTCCTTCGCCCTCGGCGCCTTCTTCGCCGGCATGATCCTGGCCGAGTCCGAGCTCAGCCATCGGGCCGCCGAGGAGACCCTGCCCCTGCGCGACGCTTTCGCCGTGCTGTTCTTCGTCTCGGTCGGCATGCTGTTCGACCCGATGGTGGTCATCAACCAGCCCTGGGCCCTGGCCGCCACCGTGGCCATCATCATGGTCGGCAAGTCGCTCGCCGCCTGGGCCATCATCCGCCTGTTCGGCCATGGCCAGTCGACCGCCCTCACCGTCTCGGCCAGCCTGGCCCAGATCGGCGAGTTCAGCTTCATCCTCGCCACCCTCGGCGTGGGCCTCGCCCTGATGCCCAAGGCGGCCCAGGACCTGATCCTCGGCGGCGCCCTGTTCTCGATCATGCTCAACCCGCTGATCTTCGCCCTCGCCGCCCGCCGCCTCGACAAGGCCTCGGCCAACGACAAGGAGCCGGAAGTCCCGGCCCTCGTCCCCACCGCCATGACCGGCCACAACGTCGTTGTCGGCTACGGCCGCGTCGGCTCGGCGGTGGCGGCGGGCCTCAGCGCCGGCGGCCAGTCGATCCTGGTGCTGGAGGACAGCGACGACCTGGGCGTCAACGCCCAGAGCCAGGGCATCGAGACCATCACCGGCAACGCCTGCGACCTGCGGGTTCTCGACGCCGCCGGCCTGGAGCGCGCCGCCCGCCTGTTCGTCGCCATCCCCCGCGCCTTCGAGGCCGGCCGCATCGTCGAGCGCGCCCGCCAGGTCAACCCGACCCTCGACATCGTCGTCCGCGCCCACTCCGACGCCGAGGTCGACCATTTCACCAGCCTGGGCGCCACGGAGGTGGTCATGGGCGAACGCGAGATCGCCCGCCGCATGCTCGAGCGCCTCGATGCGCCGGCCGCCCCCGTCCCCCGCC
>SDZP01000742.1 GCA_004144935.1 Caulobacteraceae bacterium
CGCAGGGACGTGCCGTCCGGCGTGTCCTGCGGGTCGATGCGGGGAGTGGCTTCGCTCGGCGATAGCTCCTCGGAAGGCGGCATGGGTTCGATGGCGGGCGTTCTTGAAGGGGGGAGAAGAGACAGGAGGCAGGCCCGTGGAGGTGGGCCGGCGACTGCACATATTAATCGAGCACGCCCCGCAAACACCCGCCCGATCAGGGGGGACGCGATGTTCCGCCCCAGTCCTACAGGCACGCCGCGCTGGCCCGCCGGACCGCCTGCCCGCTGGCGGCCCGGCGGGATGCCGACGGCCCGGTCAGCCTTGTCAGCCTTGTCAGCCTTGTAAAGGGTTGGGATGCGATCATCGGCCCCACAGCCGCGTTCGGCGATAACGATCCGCCCGGAGACAACGACATGAGCATCCCTTCCACCCGCCAGGCCGCCAGCGCCGGCCGTACCCAGCCGGCGGCCGCATGAGCGACCTGCATTTCGACTACATCATCATCGGCGCCGGTACCGCCGGCTGCCTGCTGGCCAACCGCCTGAGCGCCGATGCGTCCAAGCGGGTGCTGCTGATCGAGGCCGGCCGCAAGGACGACTACCACTGGATCCACATCCCGGTCGGCTACCTCTACTGCATCGGCAACCCGCGCACCGACTGGCTCTACAACACCGAACCCGACGCCGGCCTGAACGGCCGCTCCCTGCGTTACCCGCGCGGCAAGACGCTGGGCGGCTCGTCCAGCATCAACGGCATGATCTACATGCGCGGCCAGTCCCGCGACTATGACCAATGGGCCGCGCTCACCGGCGATGACGAGTGGCGCTGGGACCAGGTGCTGCCGGCCTTCAAGCTGCATGAAGACCACTACAAGGGCGCCGACGAGATGCACGGCGCGCGCCATGTCGCGCCGGCGCTGATGTCCGACAAGACCGATCCCTACCAGCGCATCCTCAGGCACCGCAATTCGGGCGGTGAGTGGCGGGTCGAGAAGCAGCGCCTGCGCTGGGACATCCTCGATGCCTTTGCCGAGGCGGCCCAGGAAGCCGGCATCCCGCACACCACCGACTTCAACCGCGGCAACAACGAA
>SDZP01000259.1 GCA_004144935.1 Caulobacteraceae bacterium
GTTGCCGAAGGCCAGGGCCGGGGCCGACTTCCAGGCCGGAATGGCGATCGGGAAGTTCCAGGGGGTGATCAGGCCGAAGACGCCCACGGGCTGGCGGTAGGTCTGGATCTCGACCCCGGGCCGCACCGAGGTCAGGTTCTGGCCGTGCAGGCGCAGGGCCTCGCCGGCGAAATACTTGAGGATGCGGGCGGCGCGGACCGTCTCGCCGATGCCTTCCGGCAGGGTCTTGCCCTCCTCGCGCGACAGCAGCCGGCCGACCTGTTCGCGCCGCTCCATCAGCAGGGAGCCGGCGCGATCGAGGATGTCGGAGCGCACTTCCGGCGAGGCCTCGGACCAGGCCGGGAAGGCCGCGCGGGCGGCGGCGACGGCGGCGTTCACTTCAGCCTCGCCGCCGTCCGGGATGTGGGCGACGCGCTCGCGGGTGTCGGAGGGGTTGAGGCTCTCGCCGGGCCGCTCGCCCCGCACACGCTCGCCGTCGATCCAGTGGGAAACCTCGAGCGTGTCGGTCATGAGTGTCTCTCTAACAAAAAATGGCCCCGCCGTCGCAGAACGGCGGGGCCGCAGGGGAGGAAGGGTTCAGCCGGTCATGTCTTCCAGCTCGCGGCCACGGGTCTCCTTCACCCAGGCCTGGACCAGGAAGAAGGAGATCAGGGCGCTGACCGCGTAGAAGCCGTAGGTCACCACCAGGCCCAGGCCCGCGGCCATGGCCGGGAAGCTGACCGAGATGGCGAAGTTGGCGATCCACTGGGCGAAACCGGCCACCGCCAGCGCCGAGCCGCGCATCTGGTTGGGGAACATCTCGCCCAGCATGACCCACATCACCGGACCCCAGCTGAGGTTGAAGAAGACCACATAGGCGTTGGCCGCGATCAGGGCGATCAGCCCGACCTGGTCGGCGAGATGCAGCGAGCCGTCGACCATGGTGGCCTGCGAGAAGCACCATGCCATGACGCCCAGGGTGACGGTCATGCCGGCCGAGCCGATCAGCAGCAGCGGCTTGCGGCCGATCCTGTCGATGACCGCCATGGCCGACAGGCAGGCGACGATGGAAAGGGCGCCCGACAGGATGTTGATCTGGAGGGCGTCGTTCTCGGAGAAGCCCACCGACTGCCACAGCACCGCGCCGTAGTAGAAGACGATGTTGATGCCGACCAGCTGCTGGAAGACCGCCAGGATCAGGCCGGCCCAGACGATGGGGCGGACCTTGCGGGTCGTGGCGTCGAGCAGGTCGGAGAGTTTCGGCTTGTGGTCGGCGGCCAGAGAGTCGCGGATCTCGACGACCTTGCGCTGCGCAGCCTCGGCCCCGAACAGGCGGGTCAGCACCGCCGTCGCCTGGGCTTCGCGGCCCTTGACCACCAGGAAGCGCGGGCTTTCGGGGATCAGCAGCAGAGCCAGCAGGTAGATGGCGGCGGGAATGGTCTGCAGCCAGAACATCCAGCGCCAGGCCGGCAGGCCCAGCCAGAACTCGGCCGTCGAGCCGCCGGCCGTGGCGGCCAGGGCGTAGTTGGCCACAAAGGCTCCGGTCAGGCCGGTAATGATCATGATCTGCTGGACGCTGGACAGCCGTCCCCGGATCGAGGCGGGGGTGACCTCGGAGATATAGGCCGGGGCCAGCACGCTGGCGGCGCCGACGCCAAGGCCGCCGATGAAGCGGGCGATGATGAAGTGGGCCGAGGTGTCGGCCGCGCCGGCCCAGAGGGCGCTGACGATGAACAGGGCGGCGGCGATCAGCATCACCGACTTGCGGCCGATCATGTCCGACAGCCGGCCCGCCCCGAAGGCCCCGAAGGCGCAGCCCAGCAGGATGGCGCCGACGTTGAAGCCGGTGCCGAGGGCGGACAGCTTGAAGGCGCTCTCCAGGCCGTCCTGGGTGCCGTTGATGACCCCCGAGTCATAGCCGAACATGAAGCCGCCGATGGTGGCGACCGCGACGATCAGGGCGATGAAGCCCATATTGACCTTGTCCGCACCGGCGATGTCGGGACCGGAACCCCCCGTGGCTGACGCCATGTCTTCCTCCCTTTTGGGCTCTGGCGGCCCGTTTTTGCAGTCCGCCGGCTAACGCCAGCCGGCGTCCACGAAATACTCATGCCCGGTGATGAAGCGGGCGTCGTCCGAGGCCAGGAACAGGGCCAGGGCGGCGACGTCGCGCGGCTCGATCCGGCCTTTCAGGCACTGGGCGGCGACGATCTCGGCCTCGCCCTCGGGCGTATACCACTTCATCTGCCTGGGGGTTTTGACGTTGCCCGGCACGATGCAGGCGACCCGCACGCCGTCGGCGCCCAGTTCCCGCGCCAGGGCCCGGGTCATGCCCTCGATCCCGGCCTTGGCGGTCTCGTAGAGCGACAGGTCGGGCAGGCCCAGGTGCCAGCTGATCGAGCCGAGGTTGAGGATCACCCCCTTGCCGGCGGCCTGCATGGCCGGGGCGGCGCTCTGGGCGGCGAAATACATGTGGCGCAGGTTCACGGCCATCCGGTCGTCCCAGTAGTCGGGGGTGACCTCGGCCAGGCTGTGGCGGTCGTCGTTGGCGGCGTTGTTGATCAGCACCTCGACCGGCCCGTGCTCGGCGGCGATCTCGGCCATGCAGGTCTGCAGGGCGGCGACCTGGGTCAGGTCGCAATTGTGGAAGATCGGCGCCGGATCGAGGTGCGCCAGTTCGGCCGCCAGCGCCTCGGACTCGGCGATGGCGATGTCCATGAACACCACCCGGGCGCCCTGCCGGGCGAAGGCTTCGGTAAGGCCCGCGCCGATCCCGGAGCCGCCGCCGGTGATGACCACCAGCCGGCCCCTGAGCGAGGGATAGATGGCGCCGCTCACGACGCCGCTCCCAGCAGGCCGCGGCCGGCGAGATTGCGCATCAGGGCGGTGACGCCGAACGTCCAGGGCGGCGCGGTCTCGCAGGCGGCGACGACATTCTCCAGCACCCCCAGGCGCGGCGAGGAGACTCGCACCCGGTCGCCGGCGTGATGGGTGAATCCCTGGCCCGCCGCATCGCGGTCGTCGACCGGCGCGAACATGGTGCCGAGGTAGAGGGCGAAGCCATCGGGGTACTGATGATGCTGGCCGCAGGCCTGGCGGACCAGATCCTCGGGGTCGCGGCTGATCATCGACATGCTGCTGCGGCCGACCATCTCGAAGCCGTCCTCGCCGGTGACCTCCAGGGCCACAGCCGCCTGGCGAACCTCATCCAGGCCAAAGCCATCGTCGAACAGACGGATGAAGGGGCCGATGGCGGCCGAGGCGTTGTTGTCCTTGGCCTTGCCCAGCAGCAGGGCCGAGCGGCCCTCGATGTCCCGCAGGTTGACGTCGTTGCCGAGGCTGGCGCCGACCGGCCGCCCGGACGGATCGCAGACCAGCACGACTTCCGGCTCCGGGTTGTTCCAGGCCGAGTCGCTACGCACGCCCACGGCGGCGCCCCAACCGACCGAGGAGAGCACCGGGGCCTTGGTGAAGATTTCGGCGTCCGGCCCGATGGCCACTTCCAGATACTGCGACCACAGGCCGTCGGCGATCAGCGCCGCCTTGAGCAGGGTGGCCTGCTCGGAGCCGGGCTTCACCTTCGACAGGTCGCCGCCGATGCGGGCGCTGAGGCTCTCGCGGATGGCCTGGGCGGCGCCCGCGTCGCCGCGCGCCCGCTCCTCGATCACCCGCTCCATGGCCGAGACCGCGAAGGTGACGCCGGCGGCCTTGATGCACTGCAGGTCGATCGGCGACAGCAGCGTCAGCCCGGGCTGACGGCCGTCCCAGGCGCAGGCGAAATCGAGGGTCCCGAGGTCGCCAAGCTCTTCGCCGCTCAGGGTGGCGCAATCGTGACGGGCCAGGGCCTCGGCGGACGTCGGGCATGTGCGGCTGATATCGACGACGCGGCCTTCGCGGACCAGCACGGGACTGGGACCCTCATTGGTCTGGAGACGGCCCAGCAAAACGGCGTCCCGCCAGTCATCCGGCAAGTGGTCGACGATACGCAACTATGGTCCTCCCGCCCGGCATCGCGGCTCCGCGCGCCGACCCTTATTGTTAGCGCTAACATTCTGGCCTGCGCCGCTCTTGTCAAGGCGGAAGGTTAGTCTGGGCAGGGTCCTGAGGAATCCCGCACGACGAGGGTGTGGGCGATCAGCCGCTCGGGCGGCTCCTCCTCGGTTTCCGGTTCGCCGCCGCCGATGCCCCGGGCCAGCAGCTGCACAGCCAGCTGGGCCATTTCCGAGACCGGCTGGCGGATGGTGGTCAGGGCCGGCCAGATTTCGGACGCCACCGGCGTGTCGTCGAAGCCGACCACCGTGAGGTCGCGCGGCACCTCCAGCCCCCGGCGGTGGGCGGCGGCGATGGCCGCCGCCGCCATGTCGTCGTTGGAGGCGAAGATCGCCGTCGGCGGCCGGCGGGCGGCCAGCAGCCGCTCGGCGGCGTCGAGACCGGAGCGGTAGGTGAACTCGCCCGCCTCCACCAGGGTCTCGACCGGTCCCTGGGCGGCCGCCATCTCGGTCTCGAAGCCGATCAGGCGTTCGGCGCTGGCGGTCTGGTTGGCGGCCCCCTTGATGAAGCCGATCCGCCGGTGGCCGAGGCCGAGCAGATAGCGGGTCATCTCGGCGGCGGCGGCCAGGTCGTCGATGCGGATGGCCGGCACCCCGGGGCGAAACCGTCCGGGCGCCACGGCGACGGCGGCCAGGCCATGCGCCTTGACCTCGGCCAGCGCCGCCCAGGACTCCCCATGCGGCGGCGGCAGGATGACACCGACCACGCCCCCGGCCGCCAGCTGGGCGACGGCGGTGCGTTCGCTCTCCGGATCGGGCTGACACTTCTGCAGCAGGAGCTGGGCCCCGATCTCGTGGGCGCCCTCCAGGGCCCCGAGCAGGAACTGGCTGAGGTAGCCGGCGCTGGGGTTGGAATAAAGCATGCCCAGCCGCCCGGCCCCGGCCCTGGCCAGGTTTCGGGCGGCGGCGTTGGGCCGGTAGCCGAGCGCCTCGACGGCCTCCATCACCGCGGTGCGGGTGCTGGCCTTGACCCCGGCCGCATGGTTCATCACCCGCGAGACAGTCATGGGCGAGACGCCCGCGCTGCGCGCGACGTCGTCGATGGTCACCACCTTCTTGTTCAAAACCGCCCTGCCTTCGACCTGCTGTCCATTGAGGATAGTCCGCTCCGGCGCGGGCGGCGAGGTGTTCGTAGTCTTCGCGACCTATTCAGACGAGCCGAAACCTCCCTTCCCCCTGGAGGGGGGAAGGGAGGTTTCGGCT